>NZ_LOSU01000058.1:0-67570 GCF_001522185.1 Burkholderia sp. RF2-non_BP3
TCCACGCAAGACACTAAACTTCGATACACCGGCTGAACGATTCCATCAAGCTGTTGCATCGACCGGTTGAATCCACCGTGCGCTCCGTACGCGCTCCGCCCTCTGCAGCCAATGGAAATCTCCTTCGGCTCCTCTGATATAGCGCCGCCTCCATCTCTTCCAGAAGCCGACGTGCCTCCGGATGATGAATGCCGTGTTTGTCAATGGCGCGCGACACTGACAGCACACCGGCCTCTATGCCTTCACGAACCGGACCATTGATCGCCGTTCGTTGCAGCATCAACCTCGGCTGTTCACCTCCGATGCCATGCTCGTCCGCAATCTTGTAGCAAGACTCCCCCGCCTTGACCCGCTCCCCTGCCCTGCCCATGACAGCGATGTTCTCCAAAACAAAGAGACTTTCACTCTCGCGAATGCCATATTGACTCGCCACCTTATCGCAACGGTCTCCGTGCCTCACGCGCATGCCTGCGAGGCCACCGATCGACATGCGTTCAAGCAAGAGACGGGACGACTGCTGACGCAGCCCAAATTTCTGCGCAATTGTCTCGCAATTCTGGCCGCGACGGGCTTGCTTCCCTGCTGAACCTAGCGCAACTGATCGACGCTCGAGTTCGGCCACGGCCTCAGTCATTGTCACTTGATGCTGGCGAGCAACCAATTCGCACGATTCATTTTCTTCCACGCGCCTTCCTGCATGGCCCGGAATCGCCTCCCATTCCAATGCCAGCCGCGCGTCCTGGCTCTTGATTTGGTACTGCTGCGCTACGTCGCCGCACGGCGTTCCGTCTCTCACCGCCGTTGACGCCGGGCCATTGCAGGCGACAAGAATTTCCACATATTCCAACACTTCCGGGTCACGCAGTCCGAGTTCGCCTGCAATGTCGTGTGTCGCGTCACCTGCCGCCACGCGACGCGCTACGTCGGCACTTTCCGCAGCGATAATTTCCAGCTTGAGCCCTGCCAAACGCGATCCAACACCAAATCTACGCCTGATCTCATCGCATGAATCACCTTGCCTGACTCGCTCCCCCGCAGGCCCTTCTACAGAAAGCAGTTCCAAATCCACCCGATCAGCCTCCTGGCGAATGCCACAATCTTCCGCCACAACCTCGCATGATGCACCCTCTTTGACGCGTCGCGCCGCTTCGTTCCATCGAGGATTGGCAGACACCCTTTCATCACGCGTTCCGCACGACGATGTGCCAGTCTGGGTCATTGGCATTGCCATCCTACGCCTCGGAATGGCAATTGCTAACTCGCTGGCCCCGGCAGATCCGAAATCCGGGAATGACAAAGCTCGAATAGGTGCATTCACAACCCTCTTGAGCCTCAACGGGATTTCGACTGCTCCGGCACTCGAATGACCTTGCACGGCTTCATTCGAAGTCCGCGAAGAGATGAGTGAGCATTTTCTAGTGAAACGATTAACGGGTATCATTTCCATCACCTCAGAATGAGGAAAGGTATACTACATGCGAATATCCAGGCTACTTCAAAAAACCGTCTTACCCTATCGCGATCACCCCTACAACTACAGCGCATATTTTTAAGCACATCTATCATGTTTCGCCCTCATTTCACGAGTACCTCCAAAGCCTGACCTGGGGTTTTCCCTGCAAGGCGGGACACTTTGGCACTGTTAAATTAATGATGCGGCGGCCCACCGGAACTCCCGAGGCGAGCGGTATTTCAGTGCTTTATGTGAGTTGCCCCGAGAGCCCACCAGTTTGGAAACGCCAATCAACCCATTTGCACCAACGCTCAAACCCACAAGCCGGCATGCGCTTAAGCAAATGTAAAACTTCTACAAATTGGCTTCAAAGGGGTTGCGTGGTCCGACAAAGGTATTACGGCAGCAGCCGATTTTGTGGCATGGGCATGGAAATTATCCACCAGCGTGCGGCGGAAGCCCTGAGGGATGGTATGAAAGTCGCCTCCTCGCCGGCGGGATCGAAGTAACCTTGTCCTCGCCAGGCATCCCTTGCGGCTCGCCGCTCAGCGCGCCATTCCTTTTCGAATACCGCGGGACCGAGATACACGAGCGTAGAATGCAACAAATGAGCACCGCAGAAGTGCAACCAATCAAATACTGTGCGCGCCGTCGATGCACACAAATCAATGTCTCCAAAAAAGCAGAAATATTAAAGCCTCACCGAGACGAACATGTCTCAATGTAAAATATTCTCGCGATTTCATGCCTTCACCTGCCCGTCCGGAGTGGACCATGATCTTTCTAGATAATCAAAAAACGACATACCGAGTATCAAAAATCAGTCAATCAACCTATTTAAGGATTGCGAATGAACCCCGCATGTGCGAGCGCAACGATCCCCCAATCGCTCCTGATCCAACGCGAGGCCAAACCAGCAGGCACGGATATCGTGTCGCTATTGCGAGCAAACATGACAAATATCACTAACGCGCCCGCCCAGTTTGGTACAAAAGAGAACGCTCGGCCCGACGTCGTGACTCAGATCGTTTCGAGACCAAATGCCGTGCCCTCGCCCAAGATAGACGAGCATACGTCCAGGATGCTTGACGCACTGCTTGTAGATCCTGCCGATCGCGCGCAAGAGGATACCGGACAGAGCATCGGCCGGATTTCGGGCACTTTTCTCGGCACGCCGTATGGCCCCGGCACGCTAATTGGTTCGGCTACATTGCCAGAAGAACTGGTAGTCAATTTCTTGAGCATGGACTGTTTTACTTTTCTCGAGTATGTAGAGGCACTCCGGAGATCCATCACAAAGGAGAGCTTCATCTTGAGACTTATCGAAACCCGCTACGTTAGAAACGAAGTCAATTTTCTGCGCCGCAAGCACTTCTTCACCGATTGGGCTCACGTGACACACCCGATTGCGGACGACGTCGCCGGTAATGTGAGTAAACATTCACAAACGACCGAAAAAAAACTCAACCAGAAAGACATCGACGAAACATACATCCCGGGATTACCCGTGGTGGAACGCCCTGTCACATACATCCCTGCCAGGTTCATCGACCTTGACGTCGTCGAGCGACTGCAAACCGGGGATTACATCGGAATTTATGCACCACAGGCCGGGCTGGACGTTTCCCACGTCGGAATTTTCGTCGTGACTGATCACGGGCCAATGCTACGCCACACGTCCTCGATTGAGCATCGGGTCTCCGATTCACCTTTTATCGAGTACGTAGAGAAAAAAACCGGCATCGTGGTACTTCGCCCCCACCACGATTTCGCTTTAAGGCGAGGATATTCACAAACCTGAGGCGTCATGTGGGTGTTAGGTGACATTGCACTCCTGGAAAAAGAATCCCATGCTGACCTACATACGCATGGATCATTTTGCCGATCTTCTCGACCACATTCCCCCTAGCATGGCAATCGAAGCCATCGGTGGCGATGGCACCTGCGACACCAGGCCGTGCCATGCGCAGATTACAGCGAGCGGCGCTGTCCGGTCGATTCCACAGTGTGAAGGTCCCGACGTCGTGGCTAGACAAACGCCTGGCGCAGCTTGACGCAATGCCGCAATCAACGCTATCTCAAAAAGCATCAGCCGTACATGGAGGCAAGCGAGAGGCTACCACCAGCGCTCGCTAGCCGAGACCTCAATGTGACGGCTCAAGATCTTCACGAGCGCCTTCGTATGGGCTCGCGTGAGCGGCTCTCAAGCGACGACCGAAGTATCGATTCGTGCAGGTGTGCTCAATCGCATGGCGGCACACCCTCGAGAGCAATCCGTCCATATCGCCTGAGATCGAAAACGTGAGGTTCACCCTGCCCTCAGGAGCGATTTATGCAAAACCACCGATTAACCCGCCGATGCTCCCCTTCAATTGAAAAATTTTACAAATCGGCACCAAATACACCTTCGCTCATAGAAATCAATCAAGAAACATCACGCAGTTGGATATTTTTCGACACCATATTCCGATTCCGAAGGCTATTTCACCACCATTCAGCATATTCATTCGCTCACTCATCAACTCGAACATCTCAACGATCGCGACCATCACCCGAAATAGTTTATTGACACCTCGATCTCATGCCACTAGCCTTTCCGTACTCCAGCCGCTTGTCTAACAAACATTACTGCATAACCAAGATGCACCTCCAACACAAAGGAAGACTTATGCCAATCAATAACAAAATTTCAATTATCTTTGGTGGCAAATCCCCCGAACACAAAGCGTCACTCGAATCATTTCGACATGTCCGGGATGTCATTCAGTCCAGTCCTTCACTCGATATAGATTGCATTTACTACGTCAACCGAGACAACAAGGTAGTCATTGCACCCTATCGCGCCGAAGAAACGGTCGAGGACTATGCGTGGAAGACAGGCGCAGTACCCTACTGGAGAGCTTTGGAACAAATGGCCGCCAGGAAGACATACGTTTTAAATCTCCTGCATGGCAACTATGGCGAGGATGGACATATTCAAGGCGCGGCCTCCATGATGTCCATCCCCGGCAGCTTCGGCCCGGTCTTGCCAGCCAGCCTTTCCATGAGCAAAGCTCATATGAGCCAGTATGTGGCCAAAGTTCACCCTTTGGCAAAGATGCCACGAACCCTGATCCTGTCCGAAGAAGATCAAACCCCTGCCAGCAACCAGATCGAGGAAACATTTCACGGGTGTAACATCGTGTTGAAGCCTAATTCGCTGGGAGCATCGTTATTCACGAATCGCTATCAGGTGGATAATTACAGCATCAGCGAGATACAGGATAACCTCGACACAATCTTCGAATTCGATCGCCATGCATTGGCTCAAGATTATATTGCAGGAGACGAATATTCGGTAGGATGCATCCAGTTCAACGGGGTCGTGACGGCATTACCCGTGGTGAAAATCAAGACCGCTGGCAACTTCTTTGGTCATGAGCAAAAGCATCGACTCGGAAAAGCCAAGAAGACAGTCATTACGGATGACGTAGAGATCACACGAACAATGAAACAACTATCCCGCGACATTTTTGAAAGCGTCGGATTCAAAAATATGTGCCGCTTTGACTTTATCGTCACACCTCACGGCGATATCGTTTTTCTTGAGGCGAATCCGATCCCAGGATTGATGCGGAACAGTATTTTCCCAAAAATGCTCGAGGCCGCCAATATCTCGCTGGACGATGTGATTTTACAATTTCGCGAAAATTACTTCAGCGAACCAGGGAAAAAGAGCTACGCCAATTATTACATCGAGTAAAGGAGGTACGTACATGAATCGACTCGGATTGATCGGAGGGGTGAGCTGGGTATCGACCATGGAGTATTATCGCCGGCTGAATTTGCGCGTCCAGCAGGGCGACGGGTCACACACATCGGCCGACCTGGTAATGGTCAGCCTCAACTTCAAGGCTATCCTGACCTGTCAGAAGACCGGTGATGAAGATGGCGAGTATGCGATCCTCGCAGACGCCGCCCACATCATCGAACAAGCCGGCGCAAGCAAACTGCTCATCTGCTCGAATACAACTAGCCGTACTTGCGACCGTCTGCAGACGCATTTCAATCTCGAGGTCGTCAACATCATCGATTCGACCTTGGCACACATCCGGCGATGTGGCTACACGCGGGTGGGTCTGCTAGGAACAAGGTATGTCATGGAGGACACCTTTTATCGAAAGCGACTCGAGGATGCCGGCATCGAAGTCGTCACCCCCAAATGCGTTGACCGCAACGCGATTCATAACATTATTTATCAGGAACTGTGCCGTGGAATATTTTCGCCGATCTCGCGAGAGATTTTTGAGAATGTCATCAAGCAATTCGCGCAATCTGGCATGGATGCCGTGATTTTGGGCTGCACCGAGATTCCGCTCGTTTTTCCGCATCTTCCCTCTCATGGCGGCATCGCCATCATTGACTCGATCGACGCGCACCTCGACGCGGCGGTAGGTATCTCATCCCAATACATCCCGCACAAGGAACCCGACTTTGGACTGGCGTCAAACTCTGTGTTTCCTGGCGATCCTCGCGCTCGTCACTGTCCGGACCCTATTGCTCAAACGGGCGGTTGACTATGTTTCCCCCGACACAACAGCCTTCCTGGCCGGCGCTGGCACCCTTGTCAGTATTGCCGCGTGGGGCGGGGGGTATGTTGCATTTCACCACGTGCCGGTGTTCTCGTTCGATCGTGTCGGCGTACTTGTCGGTTTGCTAAAGGGGATATTGCTGGCATGCCTGATGCTCACTCACCAGCGATTGATTGGCCGAAGTCTGTCCGTCACCATCTATGCCTTTCCTATCGCGGTCGGTCTCATCGCCGTAATCGAAGCACGTTGCTTCGACACCTCGTTGTCGCCCGGCGCAATTGGCGCAATCGGCATACTGTTTGTTTCCGGGCTTGCGTTTTGCCACTATGGTCACTTGTCCACCATGACGCTGACCGACAAGCGGCGCTTCGCCCAGCTGATCCTGCTCATCGTCGCCTTTGGCGTATGCGACAAGATCGGCATCCCGAAAATAGGCTGGCCGTCGTACTTGCTTTTCACCGGAGTCGGAACCATCGCCGTCACATGGCCCGCACGGTATCGTCTGGCAGATCAATCGGTCCGCACAGCACTGTTCATTGGTGGGGTTTGGGCATTACCGGAACTGTTTTTCAACTATGCGCTTCAGGCATGGTTGCCGGTCGCCTACGGCTATTTGGCCATCGCCCTTCGCGTTCCCGTCCTGATGGTCATATCAGCACGAACCTACGGTGAGGGAAAAATGCGAGAACAACTTGTATTTGGTCTGATGGCGATGGCTGGCGTGGCCATGCTTTTCGTACGGTGAACAAAATGATAAAAATCGTCCCATATTTTTCGCAGTGGGAATCCAGATCCCTCGTCGGCAAGTTTCTTACGCGTGATATCTTGCCCGAAGACGACCCGCTATGGTATCAATCCGGCGCAGCAAGCGCCGCCGAGTATGCCCGGTGGAGTCCGAACATCTGCGGCATGGCATGCCTCAAAATGCTCCTGGCTTACCGCCTCAATATCACCGTGCCCCTGCTATACCTCGTCCGAGAAGCAGTCAAATTCGGCGTCTATCGCCCCGAACTTGGGGACAGCGGCATGCGGCTACTATACGCCCCCTTCGTCAACTGGGTGAACACACGCTACGCGCTAAATGCCGAAGTAGTCGAACGCACCCGCGCGATAGCAGTCGAGCCGTTGCTACGGACCGGCCACGTGCTAATCGCCTCGGTCCATCCGTCGATTCGACATGCGCCGACCATCACACCATCGGCGCGGGGTGGCCATCTGGTTCTAGCATTCGATGTCGATCGTCAATCCGACGAATGGGTATTTCACAATCCGTCCGGACTATCTGTCGAAACGCAGGAAAACGTCCGCTTGCCTCGACTTATATTTGAGCAATTCTTTGCCAATCGAGGCATTTTGATCGCCCCATAGCAAATGCCACCACGGGGCGATCCCCCCGCCAATGGCAGACTTGATCGCGCCGCGTAGCGAATTCTGACCTGATCTGTCGCATCGGTCAGGCGGTACCTATGGTGCCCAATCCTTCGCAAGAATGTACCCAACGCGATCGACGACTTGGCATTCCGCGTAGTCACAGGGGACGACCAGGTAGCGTCTGACAATTCATGGAGTCTAAACCATGATTCGTATAACTACATTTTTCAATCTTATCGTGGCAAGTGTCGTGGCTGCGATCCCATTCTTTTCGGGATGCGGCGGATCAGACGATCCCGGCCCAATCAGCGTACCTCAATGCAGCGGCGGGAATTGCCCGCCAAGCGGAGACGACACGACACCGCCGGTTCAGACGAGCCTATGTCCCGAAGCCCTTGACTACACAACGGAGTACACAGGTGGTTCGGGAAGTGGTGAGTATGTGAAGGTGCGATTCGATACTACAAAAAACACCTATCGGATGCAGTTTGTCGCGTCATCGGTGCCGACATCGCCCGGCCAGATCAATGCAACACGGGCCGGCCTCACCATCGAAGGCGCGTTCCATCATCCGACCAATCTGCCGACTGCCGAACAGAACCGATGCGCCTTTGTGCTTGACAGCGGCGCAACGCAAGATGGGCTCTACGCTGCTCACATCGATCATCGTGATCCTCCCATGCTGTTCGTCGGCCAAGGTGTGGTGGGAGGTGGCATACCCGGTGCGTCGATCCAGTTCAACGGTATCGAAATCCAACCTGATGTCATGATCGGTGCCGTGCCCATGCGGACATTTGACTTCTTCCCTTTCATTGGGTTCTCGGAAACCGAAACGGATTTTGCAAAGATTGCAGGAACTTACAACGAAGTCGGCTTGCATCTGTCGCCGACCGGCACCAGCTACCAAACCGCACAGCCGCAAGGCTGGCAGCCCGATGTTGTGAACTGGATCGAAACGTTCACCCCAGACGGAACGTGCACGCCCACGCCTGGCAGCGACTACTCGTGCCGAACGACCGGTACCGCATGGACCCTGCGTCGACGTATCGACGGCTCGGCTGATAACGTGTTTGTCAGTGAGGCCCAGCCAGGCCAACCATACGCTCTAGCCGGCCAGGGTCAACCGCTCGTCGTGAATAGCCCGAGCCAGGCGCACGGGATCATGATTGTCGGAAAATTGAAAGGCATGCGGATACCCATTGTCATTCGTGTCGGCTACTCGCATGTCCAACCGAATGACCCGCTCGGTTCCGTGGCAGATGCTGAAGTGGGTCTCTCGCTGCTGACGCCGGCACAGACCGTCGCACCCGGCGCGCTCAAAGGCGGCTTTATCGGTGCGACGAGCGCCTCGGCATGCGGCGTAGTCGCATACGACGGAGTGAGCGGCGCCCCAGCGCAAAGCGGTACAGCGTTTGACGGCACGAAACCACATCCGAATTTGCCGGGCAACTACAACGGCACATTCTTCCTGCCCGCTGCCGGCAATTGCACGGACGGCTCGGCCGTCTCGACATTGGAGACGAACTATACGTCGACGCTGTTTCAGGGTACGACAGCTGCGTTCATCGATCCGCAAACGTCAACCGAAACAGGCATGTTCTCGCTTGACTACTCGCAGTTGACACCGGGCAAGATCAAGGTGACGGCAATGCGTGACTTCAATGCCAAGAACGCCAACGGCAATGTATCGATCATCCATCAGGGTGATACCGGTTGGGCGGTCGAAATCGGCAGCGTCTATGCCATGGTCGTCAATGACAACCACGTCAACCCGTTCTTCACCGTCGGAGCATTCGTTCAGTAACGATCCGACATGATGTGTGACACGACATGTCCCCCACCTCCCAGTCAAAAGGATCTCCATGATCAAAAGACAATGGATTGCCGCAAGCCTATTCGCGCCGATGCTTGCGTCTTGTGGTGGTGCGGACGATCCACCTCCGACGCCGAGCGTCCCGCTTTGCGCGCAGCAAATCGATTACGGTACCGCATTCTTCGGCGGCTCGGGCTCGGGCGAACTCGTCAAGGTCCAGCTCGACACCACGAAGTTGACCTATCGGATCACCTACCTCGCGTCACCGGTGCCAGCGACGACGGGTACCGTGTCACCGACTCGCGACACCACACCCAATAATGTGTTGAGCGGCACGTTGACTGATGAGACCGCACTGCCTACGCAAAAGCTGAATCAATGCACGTTCCGACTCAATGCTGCCAGCCTCGATCCCGCACGACCAGCGCGTTTGTTTCTCGGGAAGGGCGTGCTGGGCGGTACGATTCCAGGCGCGACGATCCAATTCGACGGTGTCATTGGTGTCGGCCAAATCCCGAAGACAACATTCCCGTACTATCCGTTCATCAGTTTCTCACAACTAGAAACCGACCCATCAAAAATCGCAGGTTCATACAACCAGCTCGGCTACCACCAAGTGCCGTCACAGCGCTTCGCCTCGGTACCCGTCGATCAGTCTATGACGATTCACGCTGATGGCAGCTATGTCGAGACCGATAACCTCGGAATTAAGAACGGAGGCGTACCGCTCGCATCGTCGGCGACGGTCAACCAAAAGTTCGTACTGCGCGTCGACGCGCCCGTATTTCAGTCGCTGAACTACCAGCCGCAGATTCCTGCGACGCTCGTATCGGTGGCCCCAATCAAGGCCGGGCGCGCCATCCTGATCGTCGGCAAGCTGCACAATCAGCTCGTGCCGGTCTTCATCCGCACCGGCTCCGCCAACGCAGACCTCACTCAAGGGGCACCATTCTCGGACGATGAATCGGGCATCTCGATTCTGAGTCCGCGCAATGCGATCGCACCAGGCTCTCAAGACGGCGAGTACACAGGCGTCGACAGTCAGTTCGACTATCGCGCAACCGCTCTCGTTGGCGCACAGGCAACGCTGCTTGATCCATTCCATGCTTCGCAGGCCGGGCTCGCTCTGGCGCTTGATCTCGACTTCACGCAACAGGTACCGGGCCTGGTCACGTCTAGGCACGCGGATGCACCGGGTCCGTCGACCGGCAAGTTCGTGTTCACGGGGGGTGTATTCGGCTTCCTCGACACGAGCATCGCTGGCAATCCATATTTCACGATCGGTGCATTCGTGCAGTAACGCCTGCAAACGCAACCTGCGAGAATATTTCATGAAGAAACTGTTTGCCGCCGGTATCTCCGCTACGATTCCGATGCTTGCATCCGCTCAGCAGGCGGGCGACAACGTCGCGACACTTGGCTGGCTGCACGTGATGCCGCAGGGATCCGGCGGGCCATTCACGACCGATGTCGTGAACGCACCGATCAACGGTCCGCTACGGCTGCCGGGTTCATTCACGTCGCCCGGTACCGGCCTGGCCGTCAACAATGCGGACACGGTGGGTCTCACGCTCACGCGTTTCTTGACCGATCACATCGCGGTAACGTCGGTGCTCGGTCTGCCGCCGGAATTCGCGCTGACCGGGCATGGTGTCATTCGGCCATTCGGGCCGAGCGGCTCGCTCGGTAATGTCGACCTCGACAAACTGTCGAATCAACCAGCAGTAAAGAACGTGCGGCAGTGGAGTCCGGCGGTAATTCTGCAGTATTACTTCAACGCGCCAAATGCGCGTTTCAGACCATTCGTCGGGATTGGCGTTGCCTACAGCTGGTTCACGAACATCGAACTGAACAGCAACTTCGCGCACGACGTAGCCGAGAATCTCGGCAGCGTATTGGCCGCAGGCGCTGGCAAATCGGGACCAACGTCAGTCGAGGCGAAGGCGAAACCATCATTCACACCGGTTTACAACATCGGTGCGAGCTATGCGATCAATAACCACTGGGCGCTGACTGCAACACTATCGTACATGCCGCTCAAGACCTATGCATCGACGATCATCAAGGCGGCGGACGGCTCGACGCTCGCGACCACGCGAACCAAGCTCAGGGCGGATCCGCTGATCACGTTTATTGGCGTTTCCTACAAATTCTGACCCTCCGGGTGCCCGACGCCTGCTCTGTTGAGTTCCTCGCAGCCAGCAAACTTATTCGTTTTGCACGCTGCCCTTACGGCAATTCGCCGCCATTCATCAAAAGAGGCTAGTACTATGAAGACTCGCAAGCTCGTTTCACTTGTCACTGTGCTCGCACTGTCGCCCGCACTTGCCACACCTGCATCCGCCGTGGTTGTCACTCGTGCAGACGGTCAGCCGATGAATCCCAATGGTGAACCTTTTTCTGCATCTGGGATATCAACCCTCAGCAAGTCGACGATCAGCGCAAACTGCACGGCAACGTTCAATGGCACGATCACGGCAACTGGCATCGTAACGATCACGTCGACGCAGTTCACCGGCGACGGAACTTGTAAGTTGATCTCGGGCACCGCATCAAGTACATCTCCATGGACGGGACAAGCTGACAGTGCGAGGCAATTGTCAATCAATAACGCCAATGTAAATGTGGAACTGCTTGGGCCCTGTGGGCCGAGCAAGGTTGTGACGGAGTGGAGCAATCCGAACTCGTCACTGACATTCAACAACGCGGTGCTGACACCAGATTGCAAGGTGAGCGGCACGATATCGACATCACCCAAGTTCCACGTGCAATAACGATCCACACTCGCTCTACGCGTTACGGTGCCGGGCGTGTTCAAGCACGCCCCGGTACCGTCCTTGGGACCGTGCAAGGACGGGCCGACATGAGCCCATGTTAGGACACGTCCGTGTCATCACGTCTGCAAGCTCGACCGGATCATTTGATTCATCACGCACACCGTATGAAGTACGGCAAACGTCTGCGCCTGCGTGACCTTGGATGTCATCGCTCGATGCTGCATTCTAGGCGATTTCGTTAGAACGGGGAGGCGCCCTCCTGCCCATCGATATGCTGCCGGACTAGAATCATCCACGCGCGACATGTAACCCTCATCGATCAGCGCGCTTATCCTGCCACGTATCGCGCGCTCGGACATCTCCAGTGCCGATGCGATATCCGCTACCGTCATGCCATTTTTTCCCGCTCTTTGCTTCACGAAATCGCAAATATCCCAGTTCTGTTGGTTCATGTTCTTTCTCCATTTTTGCAGAATCACATCACGAATAGACTCGTAAATATCGGGAAACGTTCCGCAAACCACGATGACATATATGCAACTGACACCCGCAAAGACAGATCGCGCAACAAGCCCTGCCACCGCGAGAGCCATGCCCCAATCAGCCGACAAACCGGCACCTCACGAATCCTCCACGTTGACAGGCGACACTAGTCTCGCATTGATTCGCACTACTAAATGAAGCAACGTCATTCATCGGCGGGTCGATGCATCCCATGCGCACGGTAGTCGAACCGAAAACGTATGCATGATACTTACTCTCTCGATTAACGAAAGTCGGGCGCTCCATCAGCTGCGCCTCTTTCATTCTCGCTAGCGGCCTTGCGGTATGTCGGCTCAGACAGCCTCGACGTTCATATTTAACCTCTAAGATCCACTGACTGACGAGCTTCAGATCGGAGGCTAAAGAATTTAAACCGTTTCCACACCACTCGAGGCAGCGATCATGTTCCTCGTTCAATGGATCGTTGATTGTGACAAGAAAATCGACATAACAAAAATGCACCACCAACCTCCTCTGGCTTGCTGGCGCCCTGTCCGTCCAGGCATACGAGCCAACACAGTTCCGGATGGGACGCGAGCGCATTCTCGATCTTGATCCGATGCTACCAATTGCACCGTAATCGCATATGAAGGTGAACGATTTCAGCATCCCCAGCGTCTTCGCCAGCCTGATCAAAACCTCGTCCGCCATCGGTGGATCACTCAAGAGGTCAAACTCATCCGGGTCACCGTAGTTGGTATCGTCGCAGATGAATTCACGCGCACGACCGCCTTCCCGGCACATCGCCAGCAACAGCACGACGCACAGCCTATCTGAAATTCTGCATGCCCGCGCCGTGCGTTCCCACTGCCCACTCAAGCCCGCCAACAATTCGGCGAGTTCCAAATACGATGTTCCGGAACTCGACAACGGCGTTCGAGCGAGTGTTAGATCTGACGCAGAAGGCGCAACTTCGTGAAAGCCAGAATCGGAATTGCGTGCAGCATTTTCGGCACGCATCAGAATTTCCGCCGACTGACGAAAGGGCACTGCATTCCTTGATGCCGTGCCTGCACGCGCTACTTTTACGCGAAAATGAAAACCACAAAAATGCATTCCTGATTCGTGACAATTGGGAGCGTATTCTTCGCGACGCGGACGTGGAAGACTTTGGCGGCTTTATGATCTGAAGTATCCCGATACGACCGCTGCTTTCACGGGCTACTGCTGGCATAGCGCTCCCTTATCCAACCTCATGCTCCGTTACGGAACCTGAATTGTCGCGCGCCACGTTGCATCTCGCTTGCCGAGAACGCTCAATTGAGACTTCGCTCACGTGCTACCGACCGTTTGTACGCGGCACCCAACGGGCCAGCGCGAAGCGCTAGAAGTTCTGACTCGGCGGGGTCCCTCGCAACGTAAGGCATGTTGCTAACTGCGGCTGGGGCGCCGGGCGGCCACCTATACGCTCAAGCAACCAAAGAGGGGGCGGAGCCTGGGCGAGCAGCTGATGTCGGCCTCGTAGGAAGTGCCGCACTTCGGTTACGGGCGAATGTCGACCTGGCTGGCGATGGGCAAATCGCGCGTGTGGCGCATGTGGCAGGCCTTGCAGCTCAACATTCCGCGACGGCACCCTCGCCGTCGTCGTTGTGACAACGACATTCGCCAACCCGGTGCGACACAGCCCAATTCGGTATGGAGCTACGACTTTGTGCACGACCAGTTGGTGGATGAGCGGGCATTGAAGATGCTTTGCGTGATCGATGAATACACCCGCGAGTGCCTGGCGATCGAAGTCGGCGCCGGCTTACAGTCGCAGGATGTGATCTTGACGCTGTCGCGACTGATGCGGTTGTACGGCAAACCCGCGTTCGTTAGGTCTAGCTACGGCGCTCAATTTACCGCTGCCAAGGTCATGCGCTGGCTGCGATACGCTGCAATCGGTCCGGCCTTCATCGCGGCTGGCAGTCCGTGGCAAAACGGGTTCGTCGAGAGCTTCAACGGCAAGCTGCGTGACGAATTGCTGAACCGGGAATGGTTCCGCAGTCGTGCCGACGCAAAGGTGCTCATCGAACGCTAGCGGCAGTTCCACAACGAGCGCCGGCCCCATAGCGCGCATTACTATCAACCTCCCGCCACGGTCCGTCAAGCCTGGCTGGATTCCGATAATATCGACGCGAGACTCACTGCCTGATTGATCACAGAATTTCGCCGCAGGTCAAGGTCACGCTGAACCGCATGACTTACATCTATCCCGAAGTATCGTCCAAGGAGCGCATCGTTGTTCGCATATCGGCGCTGGCGAACCAGTCCACCCGCCCCATGCGTTGCCACGCCGCACGATCGATTGTGGCATCGTCACCCTCGGGGGGGCGATTACCCGGATCGTCGAATCCCCCCCAAAAATCAGCCGAGTCCGATCAAACTTTATCGACATTCCGATTCAAACGAACTCGGGCCGCTGCCAATATTCGTTCGCGGGCGGCCATTCTCGACTGCCCGCTCTTCTGGCCCTCCTGATCGCCCGCCTGTCGGGCAGTGTTTTTTCGCCAGCTTTTGGGTCCTCCCTTCTTGCACCTCCAGGACCGCAACGCACGGAAGGCCGTGGATGACCTCCACGGAGGGCCCACCCACATGATGGCGATACATGTCTCGGCACGACACCACCGGTTTCGCGGCGCCTGGCGGCCCGCATCGGAGATGGCATACCTCCATCTGAGGCTGCCGACGCGGGAAAGCAGCCCGTTGAGGGTATCGGACACCTGGATGGCTGGCGTTATTGACTCGAGGAAATCATGCGGCATGCTGGCGATGTCTGCCCAAAGATCTCTCGTGCCCAACTGTGCGCCGCTTTGCATGGCGTGCTCGGTGGCGGATTGGCGGCCTTCCTGGTGCACACGGTCTTGTCATGGAGACCCTCCCTCGCGATCGGCAGCCTCGCATTGATCGCCTTCATGGCAGGCTTAATGCTTCGCGGCTCGGCCGATACACCGCCAGCTGATGCCGGACATCGTCCTTCGGATGACCTGCACGCTCTGAAAGCGCGCGTGCCCCAATGGTTCGTGCCCATCGTCCTCGTCTTCTGCCTGACTACCGATCTCGCCATTGACACAGCGGCCGGGAATTGGAGTCCGCTGATCGCCGGCATCCAGGCCGTCTATCGCCTATTCGATGCGCTGCCGATCGACCATGGCGCCCCAAGCCCGGCGCCGCCGATTTCAATCCCGGTCGCATGAACGATGTGGGTAGGGCCCCAAGGCGCCTGTTCTGCCTCAGGCTACGCACCAAATCAGCCAATTCCGACGCCGAATACTCGAATTTCCGATGTTCGACACCCGGCTCGCCGCACATCATACGCCTGCGGGTCGCTCCTTTTCCGGCCTGCGAGTCGTAACTACGTTGGGGGATCTGCCGCCCGGAACATCGGGCGGCGCTACTACCCCCGGTCACGGACTCTCGATCTCGGCTCGGAATGACTGCTCTCCGTTTCCCATTGGTGGGCAATCTCTGCCAATGGCCCTCTCTCTTCCCGAAATTCCGCCTTGTAAACGGCAAAATTGCGCACACCGTCACTTTCCTGAAAAAGGTCACAAAATGGCATTTCAGCGTTCGGACGGAAAAAGCTTTGACTTCCTCACTGACTCCACCAATCCCCGAATACGGCGCAGCATGCGGAAAGGCCAGCCACATCATCTCGTCCTTGGTCTCTAGCAGGTGTTTGGAAGATAAGCTTTACTTACGCCTCGACCCGTTCACAGTGTTCAGAACAGCGATCATGGTGACAGATAGAAGAGCTTCAAGTCCTCCTTCCGGGCCATTACGAAATCCCGGATCCGTTTGTCTTTAAATGAGGGCTTATCCGCAGCGAGCCTCGAGCGACAGATAAAATCCAGAAACACGTCGGCAGTGACGGCTCATCGATCTCGAAGTTGTCAGCGAATGCGGCGACAGGCCAATACCTGTGCACACCTGGATCGTCACGTCGGACGCGCGCCGCAAACGAAAAAAGCAACGAGGCGTAAAGTTGAAAGTGAAATTCCGATCGTACTACTGAGGCCGAATGGCCCAGTTTGCGCCCATTGCGCGCGCGTTTGGATCGTGAACATCGAATTCTTGAGTGACCGTATCACACAACTCGCCGTTTATCACACGCTGTACCGCAATGCTGCTTTGGTCTTCAACGACAGCTTATCCCAAGTGAAATCGAGGTAAGCGAGCAACAAACCTGGCGTGCGGCGCGGCCTCCACAGATAGCGGATCCGCCGGAATGCGATGGTTCTCGGCAACCGCGTCCCAAACGGCCCCACGCATCACGCGTGCCCTCTCTATCAACATCGCGAGCTCAAGTTATGAATTCTCCGTCGTTGCATTGCGCAAATTGTCTGCCGCTGAAAACACAAGTGCGCGCTTTTCGTCGACAGGCCTCTCACTCTCATCAATCAAAGTCGCGATCCGGGTAAGATCGTCTGCCACCCGCATCTTGACGTGATTCATATCCTCAACGGAAAGCCACGGGGTTTCGGGGCGCTGCGCTTGCGGCGCTTCGGACGCGCATGCAATTTCGACGATGTCTGCGCGCATCCGATCCACTCCGGTTACGCTCTCGTCTACCGCACGGGCCAACTGTGCGGCAGTTTCGAAGTTGAAGGTGGGCGGTGAAGCGCGCGAAACACCGGGTGTGACCAACGTGATCCCTCTTCTTTGAGAGATTTCCCTCTTTCCCGGCTGCGCTTGTCGCGCTGCCAATTTTTAATCACATCGGCAATCACCGACTCAGCTGTCGCCTCACAACGACCGGCGTCTCGAGCAGTGTGGCCGACAGACACACCAACTCGAATAGCCAGATCACTCAGACGCACGGGGCAGAAATATCCTTGAACCTGAGATGCCATTCGTTACCCCCCCCAGCAGCGTTCGAGCGATGCGAGCGTTACCGTGAAATCAATGTCCGACTGGCTCGCGATTGCCGACGAACCGAAGGCCACCCGCACGTCGCATACTTGACGAAGTGCCCTTCTAGAAATACATCATACCCAAACAATCGCTCGCCCCAATTCCCTCCTTTTGAGTCCTCCGTATCACCCGGGTTTTGCCCAATGCGCTGCTTGCCAGGTGCGAATTGCTACATCTGCGATTAACCCATCGTACGATGCCGCGGACCAAAATACTCACGCGTACCCACCACGAGAACGCATGCCTTGACCTATCGCTCTGACAAAAAGATGTATCTCGCGAGCATTTTTTGAAAGTATCGATTCGACGGAGTTTTCATAATCCTCAATATGATTTTCGCGGCCTGTCCGGACTGACCAACAGACGGGGCCGCGCGCCGATCAACATGCCAGAAATCACTCAAGCGATGAACGACTACGAACAACTCCGAGCTCAAGCCGAAGCCCTTGCGCAAGAAGTAGAACGCGTGCGGCAGCAAGAACGAGATATCGCACTGAATGACGTGCGCGCCAAAATCGAACAGTACAGCCTGTGCGTCACGGAAATCTATGATCCGGGCCAACTACACGCTCTGCGCCACCGGTTGAATCCCCGCAAGATCGAACCGAAATATCGCGACCCGCTGACCGGTGCCACTTGGACGGGGCGCGGACTTGAGCCTCGTTGGATTCGCGGGCGCAATCGGCAAGAATTCCTGATCGGGTTAAGTCAGCATTTTGCTGCAGCATCCGGCAAGTGAACAACAAGGCGACACACCTCTCCTGCAACTTGGCGAGCGATACGTTCCGTACGCCGCGATCCAATCTGTCGCCCCGCAACCGCAAACGCGCCGTTCGCATCCACGGAGGAGCACATGAAACCTGACAACCGATTCTCGGTTATGGGCCGCGCATTTGCCGCAAGCATCCTATTGCTCACCTTGCAAGCCGCTCACGCAAACGGCATCTATGCCCCCTACGTCGATGTCTCGCTCTACCCAACACCGCAAATCGACCGGATCGGCATGACCCAAGGCATCCAGCAGTTCACCCTCGCCTTTGTTGTCTCAAACGGTCGTTGTACGCCATCTTGGGGCGGCGTACAACCGATCGGCAATGGCGCAACCAGCGATCTCCTGACCATTCTGACCCAATCCATCGCAAATTATCGGGCCCATGGCGGCGAAATTGCGATCTCGTTCGGCGGCGCAGGAGGAGTTTCCTTGATGCAGACGTGCACGACGGTCTCAGCATTGAAAGCGGCCTACCAGACCGTAATTGATACCTATCACCTGACCCATCTCGATTTTGACATCGAAGGCCCTGCGCTGACGGATGCGCCAGCACTTGAGCGCAATTTCCAGGCCACCGCCCAACTAGAAGCTGACTACGCGGCGCGGGGTGAATGGCTACATGTCTCGATTACGCTGCCCGCGATGCCGACCGGACTGACGCCCGCCGGGCTGAAGGCACTGAATATGGCCATCGCAAATCACACCACACTGGACACCATCAATGCCATGGCGATGGACCATGTTTGGCCGCACCTCGACATGGGCACGGCAACGATCAGCGCCGCCCAGGCCCTGTATGCCGAACTCTATACCGCTTACCGGTCTGCCGGCCAAGCCAAAACCGATCCCGAGCTGTGGCAACTCGTCGGCGTGACCCCTATGATCGGCAGAAACGACGCAGTTGCCGAATTTTTCACGATCGATAATGCTCAACACCTTCAAAAAGTGGCCATGGACAATCACTACGGTTTCGCCTCCAGCTGGTCGGTGAGTCGAGATCGCTCATGTCCAGATCACGCGACATACACTTCCCCAACCTGCTCGGGTATCGTCCAGGAACCCTATGCGTTCGCATCGATTTTCACCGCCATTAATGGCCATTGGGGAAACGGGGTTGTCCGTGATCCCGGTTATCGAGGCTCTGCGCCCACTGACACTTCAACGCGTGGTCTTTCAATCGGTGCGATACCGCAGTCACCCTAATCACCCATCTCGCGCAAACCGATCCAATCCGATGAAAGCTCAACGACGAACTTGGTCGGATGGATGCCCGACTCGCGATCACGTGGCCGAAGTGATATTCACTCACCGCACTTACTCCATCGTGACATACGACTTGATGACCTGTTATGCATCTCATATACCGGAGCGATGACCATCCGGCCGACATATTCACACCCGACAGACCCCTGCTCACTCAACTGGAGATCATTATGCCGCTCACCGCATTTGGCAAAGCCATCCGACGCGCCAGATTCGACACCGGGCATACGCAAATGTCCATGGCTGCCCAACTGGGTACCTCGCCCTCTTACCTGAGCGCCATGGAGAACGGCGCCAAGGTCATCACTACCAATTGGCTCCAGAGAATTGAGCGCTTCTTTGCAAAGCAAGGGCTGTACGACCTCAATCTGCCGAAACTCGCCGCGATTTCAAACCCATCCTTGCCACTCGATGGGTTGCCCACGTGTCAGCGGATGCTTGTTGTCGAACTCGCGCTGTACTTTTTTACCGAGGGCGAAATCAACGAGATCGGCCAGTTCGTCGAACAGATTCAAATCCGCCGGCTTGTATCAATGCCTGCTTCCCCGGCAGTCCATCTGTCAACCATCGGGAACGCCCCCTCCGCCCCAACTCAACAGCCTGTCCGGGAAGCCTCGTCGCGACCAGTAAATCACGCACAAGGTGACTGCGCATCCACAATCCCGATATCCCGTGAGGTTCCGGTCGTGAAGCCCGTTTCCGCGGCAATCGCAACACAAGCTCGAACACCCCGTCGTGACACGTCAGATCCATTTGTCATCCGCCGCCCTCAGGATCCCAAGGAGGTCGCGTAAGGCATTGGACTGCAACAGTTAACCAGATAGGCAATCTCCTTGGTCGCGCTCACGCAGCGTGCCGGCGCCGCGATCCGAAGGTAACACACGTCTACCAACGGATACGGCGCCCCACCATTAGATCCAGCCATGCACTTGTCGGAATGAAATTCGTCGATGTGGCCGACGGGCAGGCCGTGCAACCCATATTACCGCGCTTGATGACAATTCCGATACGATCAGCTCTCATACGGCACGCATGCGATTATGATGCTTGCAAGCTCGTCTCGACATGTCCGCCGATTTCCACCGAGGTATCGAATGGTCGACCGCAGCCTCAGCACACACCCGATAACCGAGCGCTTCAGCGCGACCCACTGAGTGAAGTCGGCGCTCATTGTACAAACATTATCCGTCGCTGCATCCCGCACCGCGGACCTTCCGATGCGTGCGTGGGCGAAAATCACTGCCGCACTTCTGTGAAATCGGACAAGCACAAGAACGCTAGACGGCAGCACTATCCGGGCGAGCGGATTAAGCCACACTCCGAAGTAGAGCGTGCCCCACCCATGAACAAATTTTGAAAGCACGGCACCATCAAGCATCCGAGATTTTTATCTTAAATTCTCATTAATCCACTTTACAAAAAGAAAATCCGCCCCTCGATGCTTTAATCGCCACCGCTTTAAATACAAAATACTTTAGGAGCTATGTGTCGCAATCCATCTCAAGCTTCCGCATGATCACGGACGGTTCGAGTCCGTGCGTCAGAAACTGAAGCCACGTGGGTGCCCGTACAAAATGCAGCACGTATATCGCGCGATCTCCAACCAATTCCCAACCAGAAGGCCGCTCCAGTTGCCGGTGATTTTTTGGATCACTTGGGATATGAACAAGGTGGTCGACGGACATGACAACGCACTCAGGTGATGACCGTCCTACTGTCGTCGAAGCAGCGCCGACAACGATGAATGGCAATTCAATGTCGCCGCATATCAAACCTCCCGTCGAAGGATGGCGCTTCGGAATTTTATCGAGGCGGCTTGGGAATTCGTCAAAAAGGCATTCTAAAATGTGAATGACAGCATGCAGTGATGTGCGGATACCCGCGCTCGGCGCGAGCGGTCGAACTGCTGATACACATGTAGCGTTCCGAAGGCTGCGGGCAGGCCAGTGAGAAATCGCACCGCCTGCCGCAGCGCTAACCGCTATTACCGCACCCCATCCACGCCACTGCCGAGCCGCCTACCGGCGCGCGGCTCGACATACACGGTTTCGCCTGCCCCCAAAACTCCCGGCACGCTCGCCATCCCGAGCCTGCTTGCCTGACTGGTTCGACAATGTGCGTCGATATCTTGTCATCGTCAACAAGCTCGGCACGGCGACCCACGCATCTTGTGCGACTCGTCGGCGCCTCCCATGTCCTCACTACCCGTATGATTCTCCATGCGCATGATCCCAAAGCAACGACGCAACAACCCAGAATGCGCGGCTATTCACTTTCCCCGGTCACGGGCAAATTAATGTAGCAGCACTGTCAATGGCAAAGTCATCACGCAGATCACTTTGCCGAAGACATTCACAACACCGTCTACACACAACTCATTTTTACAACCAACGAAAATCTGTCAACGACCAACACAAATCAACCAATTTTCAAAAAAACACCCCATCAAAGAAAACCAAATTAATAGATGCGTCGTCATCGAGCAATTCCACTATTCCAATTTTTGATCGCCTGCATTATGATGCACCCACTCGGCACCAGTCGCTTTCAGAAAACCCGAATCAACTCCCATGATCAAAATATGAATGAAACTTAACGCCCTGCCAGTTTATAACCAACTCGCCTCCACCCTAGCATCACTCATGCCCTCGAAGTATGGCCACTCACCCCGCGGGGGTCACAACGAAAATACTCGGCGACCGTGCGGTCATTTTTTTGAAAAAGAATTCCAACCTCACTTTGGAACAGCACATCGCCAATCACTCAAATATTGAGAATTTCTTATATTTTAGAATATTCACCTACGACGACGATTCAAATCACCTCCATGATTTCATGTACGGGCATTCGCCCCTGCACATATTCACCCGTATAACTTCCCCACTCGAGCCAGCATGTGCGGCCGCTCGCCCATCTCACGAGGCCTTCAATCATGAAATACTACCGACGTATCCCCTTCATCATCCGCCTTGCCTTGAGCGCAACGCATGTTTTCGCGGCCGATGGCACAATCACGTTTACAGGCACGATCAATAGTGAAACCTGCCAAGTGACCGTTAGCAATGTGCAAGTCGTATTACCAGCAGTTCAAGCGGCCACCCTGAAAGCTGATGGCGCGACAGCAGGCGACACGCGTTTCGATATTCAGTTGACGGGCTGCGATCCTCAAGCCAGCAATAGTGTGCGCGCAGCATTTGCGAGCGATACCCACATGGATCCTCAGACGGGGAATCTCATCGTCGATCATGGCGATGGAGATGCCAAGAATATCGAGATCGGGTTGCGCAACCTCGATCATTCGCCGATTCACGTGGGAGATCCAGCCGCCGCCCATGCGTTCCCGATCAATCAGGACGGGAACGCAAGGCTCACGTATATTGCCCAATACGTGGCGACCGGCGGCGCGGCAGAATCAGGCACGGTCAAGAGCGACGCCACCTTCACGTTGAACTATCAGTGACGCCGGGCGCGGAAGGTACGCTTGCTCTGTTTGCCAGTTCCAATACCCTATCCGCGCCCGATGGTCATTCCCAAACCAGCAATGTCAATGCCGCGCGTTTAGTCATTGTGCCTCGCACGAAAGAGATAACTAGCCCCCGTCGTCGGTTAACCATCTGATTGGTGCGTTCGCTTGCAAAATAGGCTCACACGCCTATCGTCGGCGCGTCCACCGACCACCTTTCCTTCGAGGACCGAACCTTAACCCTATGTGACTTGCTGGCCTCATCGCGACCACAGCCACAAGCGATCGTCGCACACGCACACCCCACGCTCGCCTCGCCAAAACAGGCTATTTTTTTGCGGAAAACAAGCACTATCCGATTTCTTTCCGCATATTCACCCCCTTTAATAGAATTGGCCGTGGCGAGTTCCACCCTCTCTTGTCACGACTTGGCCCGAGAGAGTAAATTTATTTGCCGCCCCCGACGGGCGGCATTTTTTATGCGCTGAACACGTGCAACATATTCGGGAGGTAAGCCGCCTGTCTAACCTGACAGTGGTGAATGAAACTTGTCAGGACAAACATAAGGGCGCCGGGCGCGGGCAACATGACGGCAGCGGCAGAGCTTTGCATGCGGACGTTTCCGGGATTCGCCTTCGGGCCCAGGGTGCCTAAGGCGTTACCTCTCATGAAGCAGATTCGGGAGGTGCCCAAGGCGATATAACCCAAGCGCTGACTTAGCGTCGCGCGGCCGCTCCCTTTAGGCAAACGTCCAGCTTGCCCCCGGACACTGCAAATTCAGCCATTGCCTCGCCAATTTCAGAAACATCCGATAGCACCCAACTCGATAGACGAACATACTTTGTATGTGGGCACTGCATGCTCACTACTCTAGACGCCCTCTAGATCTCTCAAGGCTATTGGCCGCCCCGTTGGGGCGGCATTTTTTTGTCCCGTCGACACGCGGCAACAGATCGCTCAACCAGCATCTAAATCATGCGAACCTTTCCCTCCTGAGTGCCACCTACTGGTCACATTCGGACCGCACCGAGCGACCCCAGCCCATCAAGCGAAATTCAACGGCTTCGCCTGACCTGCCCGGCATCCGTATCAGCTCCGCCAATACCGATTCAGACCACCTCGATCGGCGGCAGCGAGCATTTTTCAGGCAAAGCCGATGCCGGTGACGACATGGAATCAGACTTTTCCACCCGCCAATCCGAAACGGCTGATTTTTGCGCGCATTACAAATTTATAACATTGATCGACGGGGAAGGCTTGCTTGCAAGGTACAGCGCTCGATTCGGCGCCCAATCTCATTTTTCGACCAATCATATCGCAAAGTAGTCTCGCGTTTACCCTGACACCCTCAATCCCAATTGGGCTCATCATCGTTTATATAATCAAGGAATATTATGGAGACCGATAATCAGCCGAAGTTGCGCAGCCGCGATTGGACTAATCACTTGAGCGTGATGCGAACTATCCCATCGCTGGTTGCAATTGTAGGTGCACTTACCATTGCCGCCGTGATACCGGACAAACGGTCCGCGGATTCACCACCCAAGCTATACACGATCCAGGGCGACGTGTTTCCGATCGGCTGCACCACGCAACAAGCGCTGCAGCGTCTTGTCACATCCAGCAATCCGCAACATTCCGATATGACTCTGGGCGATGCGCGTGCGACCGCAAATTCCGGTCACTGCGTCGCATTCTCCGCGGGCGAGCGGGTTCGTCTGGTGGACGAGCGGCCAGGTGTCGGATTTGTCAAGCTTCAACGCAACGCCAACTCCCAGGCTTACTGGGTGATGAAGGAGTTAGTGGGCAAACCACAGCGGAGCTAAATCCCGCCCGTCATCCGGACAAGCGTGGCAGATCTCGGCAAAACGCCACAAACCTGAGCAATCGAATCAGGCTGGATTGGGCCCGCGAATCAGCGCGAGGCCCATCCAGATCGCGAATACCGCCACCTTGGCCACCCACGTGGGCGCTGCGTCGATCAACAACCAGAACGCCCCGTGCCAAATCAGCGGCATGTCATTCATCGATTTCCCCTTCCGATTTCCCTGTCGGCCAGCATCGCGTTACGAACCGCTGGTGCTGGCAACCGAGGTCGTGGATGCAGGCTGCGCCCCCCCCGGCACGGGCGTGTGATCGGCCTGCATCGCAGGCATTGCACACACCTGCGCCGTACCATGCCCCTTGCCGTCGGTGGTGAAACCAAAGCGGCACTGATCACCCGGTTTGTTCGACCAACGCACGGTCAGCGGGTCCTTCGGCGACACGCCACGCACATACACCGTGCCGCCCTGGCCGACCACCCCCACCTTGTTGCCCTTCACATCCAGCACATCCGCACCCATCGGCACCGGCTCGCCGTTGGCGCGCTTCACGCGCATCACCACCGGTGCCCCTATCTTAGTCGCGAACTTCGCCTCCACCACTGCCCCGGCACGTGGCACCACGTCCTCACTGGTTTCTTCCAGTTCGGCGTTGTCCGACATCTGGCTCGGATCCAGCACCAGCGTGTTCTCCCGGTACGGCGTCAGGAATGGCACGATTGCATAGCCCGAGCCATCGACCGTCACACCCGGCGTATTCGTGACCTCCGCGCCCTTGGCGCCGTCGGCCCTGACCAGGCCGATCGCGTCGTCGGCGCCCACGGCCTGCCCGAAGGTGATGCCGCCCTTGTGTACCACGGCCGAGCCTGACATACCGAAGGACAGCTGGCTGTTGCCGTCGCTTGCCGACGCCGATGCGTTGACGGTACCCTTGGCACCGTTGTACGTACCGTACGCGCCCACCGACTTCGACTGCTGGTCACCCGCCGAGTAGCCCGCGTTCAGACCGTAACTCCACTCGTTATTGTGACCTGCCGTGCCGCTCGCACTCGTATTGAACGTCGTGCTCTTCTTGCCTTGCGACACAGACATATCCAGATCCGAGAACAACGGATGGCTATCCATGCGGTGGCCGCCCAGCGGAATCGACACACTCGCGTAGATCTGGTTGTTCACGTTGCCGAATGCATCCCGCACGCGCTGCAGCGACAGACTGTAGCCACCCCAGTGCGTCGTGCCCGAGTAGCCGATCTGCATCTGCAGGTCATTGCCCGGACGATTCCAGTAGTCGGTGAGGCTGCCCATCGCGTAGAGCGATCCCGTTCCGATCGGCTGGTTGATGTTCAGTTGCACCCGGCTGCGCGAACGGTACAGATCCTGCGCCGGGTAAGACCCGAGGCTGGCGGCATTGCGGGCATTGACCGCGTCCTGCAGGCTATAAAAACCTGCCGTCGAGTAGCGATACGCGGCCACTGTCAGGTTCGTGTCCGTCTTCGGCAGGCTCTTCGCGTAGCTCAGCCGCCAACTCATCCCGGTCTGCGTCGGACCGTACGGGATCGACGTACGTGCTCCTGTCACGTCCAGCGCGAATGCGCCGTACGGAGTGTTCAGCGCCGCGCCCAGCAGGGCGGCCATATACCCCTCTGACGCCTGCACGCCCCCGTAGCCAGTGATCAGATTGTTGAGGCCCCGCCGATAGATGCCTTGGAATATGTATGGATGCGAATGCGGGCCTTCGCCGTAACCGCGATACTGACCCGCCGCAAAGCTGTACCGGCTTGCGCCGGCACGCAGCAGCTGTGGCACCGTCGCATAGGGCACCGAATACGTGCGTTTGGTACCGTCCGCCTCGGTGATCGTCACCCGCAGGTCGCCACCGTAGCCGGTCGGGTTCAGGTCGCGAATCGCGAACGGGCCCGGCGCGACTGTAGTCTGATAGATCACATACCCATTCTGGCGGATCTCGACCTTGGCGTTGCTGTGGGCAACACCCCGCACGACCGGAGCATAGCCCAGTTCCGAATCCGGCAGCATTCGCTCGTCACTGCCAAGTTGGATCCCGCGCAACGCAAAACTGTCGAACGTGTCGCCGGTCGTCGAACTGTCGCCCAGCGTCAGCGTCGACTTCCACTTGGTCAGGTCGCGCTGTGCATACGCATCCAGTTGTTGCCACTGCATCCCGCCATGTTCGTCGTAGTTCAGCGTTGAACGTTCACGGAACCGCCACGCGCCGACGTTGACGCCCGCCATCAGACCCAGATACATGCTGTCGTTCGGCGCGCCGTTGCCCATCGAGCGATAGGCGTTGAAGTCGTACTTCAGGATGCCGGCCGTAATCCCCGAGTCCCAACGAGACGGCGGAATCCATCCGCGGTCGGTGTGGCGCAGCGCAATCTGCGGAATGCTCAGTTCCAGATGCTGGTCGGACGCATCATAGTGAAGGGACGCGCCAGGAATCCGCTCCGCCAGGTTCACGCACTGCTGCGCGTCGCCCTTGGCGGACGACCACTGGCTCATATCGACACCGGCCGCCTCGAGCAGCTCGCGTGTCACGCACGGCTGCGCACTTCCCTTGCCATGCGCCGTAAAATCCACCGCTCGATGGCCGATCAATTCGCCGTTGACGTACAAATCCACCATGTAGGTGCCCGGCATCACCGGGTTGTCGTGCTCAAAACGCGTCACATCGACCGCCTGACCCGACAGAAAGCTCGGATCGAACTGCACGTTTTGCGCATCCTGATCTGCTGTTGCCGGCTGAGACGTCTCCGCGTGCGCGGTCGCCGTCAACCCCAGCAGCAAGATCGCCCATCCATAGTGATTCCGCACGTCCCTATTCCCCTATGTCTTGCGCGCGACGCGCGCGATTCATTTACTGTGCCGTTGCCTTGCCCTGCGTCGTCGCACCGTAGTCATTGATCCACGAGTAATCGACCTGCATCGGTCCGGTCGGCCGTTGCTTGACCTTCGCTAACGGGAAATCCATCGACGTCATCGGCTTAACCATGCCCTGACCGGCATCGACCGCTTGTCCGCCCGCCTGGAGCTTGATCGAGTCGTACGACACAGAGAACGGCGTCGGGTTGTCGGCGTGAAGCGCAAAACCGCCCTTGGCGCCTGGCACCACCGACCATTTGATTTGCTGCGGACTGTCAGCCGGCGAACCCTTCAACCCATTCGGCCGGAAAAACAGCTTGATGCGAGTGCGATAAGCCAGTTGCAGCGCATTACTGCCATCGGCGTTTTTCGATTTCGGCGGGATTTCCAATGCGTTAAGCCAGTAAACCGATTCGCGGTCCTGGGCCACGGCTTCGTGCGTGTATGACAGTCGCAGCGTCTGCCCTTTATTCGGATTCAACCGGAAAATTGGCGGCATCAGCGTAAATGGCACCTGGATATCCTGCGGATTCGCCTTTGCATCGCCGTTATCGATCCACGCCTGAATCAGTTCGGGCTGCGTGCCCTCGTTGGTCACGCGCACGTCGACTTCCTTGCTTGCCTCGGGATACACGACGCGCGTGCCCGACAGGACAATACCGGCGTGCGCGGACGTCATCAGGCAGCACGCCAGCATGCCAGCCAGACTCAATACTCGTTTTTTCATGGTGATCTCCTGATTCAAAGGCCGGAGATCCGTTTCCAGCGGATCTCCGCACCTGCGCTCATTACTGGTAGGTCAACGTGAAAGTCGCGTTGGCATTGACATCACCCTTTCCTGCCGCACCGGTTGCGTAGTACTGCGCATAAAACGGCATCGTCGCACTGCCACCATCGTCAATCGCAATCGGAGTCGACGACGATCCGTCGCCAACCTTGATCACTGAATAGTCCCCGTTCAGCAGTTGAACATTCACGTTTTGTGCACCAGCACTGGTACTGGTCAGCGTTCCAGTGTTCGGATCAAAATACTGGCTCGAGAACGAGGTGGCGACCTTCTTGGCGGCGTCGGCACCATGATCACAGCCCGTCACGTGAATCGCGAAATATTGTTGACCGGAAGTATCCCCGGCAGCATTCAACGTCTGAGCCTGGACGGTCGGCAACGTCACGGTCTTGGTTTTGTCAGCGTCGCTGACCTGGCACGTTTGCGCGTTCACCGAGCCTTTAAATGTCAGCGTGCCGTCACCTGCAGTTGTATCCGCAAACGCATGCGTGGCGCACATGCCAAGTGCAATCATCAGCGGAAGTTGTCGAGCAAATTTCAAAATAGGGACCTCACAAATAAAAAAACATCTGCTCCGGAAGGAGCTCACCGGCCTGCGAACTGGCCGACCTTTCAGGCATGCGCCCGGATATACTCGCCGCCAGGAAGACCCAACAGCGAACACAACACTGCATCTCTCGTGTCAACTGTGCGTTAAATGCATCAATTACTACATAGGACTACTATTTATTTTTGTACTGAACGTGACGATGTCACGATAAATATACAGATTTTTAGAACAAGATATCCTTCAGAATTATTCGTACGATAACGTCAGGGTCGCCTGGGCGTCCGCTTCGCCGCCTTTGATTTTGTCTTCAGTTTGGTAGTAAATCGCTCCGAACTTCAGATCGATGGCTTGATTGTCTTGGTTCGGTTGATACTTATTGATCGGAACATTTTGGCCAAGCGGGATGGAGGCGTTAGTGTCACTATCCAAAACCCGGACCCCCACTCCCGACGCACCGTCCGCATTCGACAATGTCATAACGCCGTTATTCGCATCATAGATACTCGAACCACCTGATGGGTTTAATTGATACGATAACGCCTTGATCCCCGCCGGGCACGTCATCGACACCGTAAAAGCAGCCTGATGCGCGTCATCCGTTCCCTTTCCGTGGAATGCCGATATCGGAATATTCGTGCCCATGTCCACTGGAGCTACCGTGTTAATCGTGCAAGGCGGGACCTTGATCGAACCCTTAAAATTGATTGTCGCCGAGTCCCCGCCATCGGCAAATGCATGAGTTGCACACAATCCCAGTGCAGTCGTCAGCAAAATCTGTTGGATAATTTTCAAACTGAACTCCTCAAAAAATAGAGGGATAAAAACGCGACTCCATTCAATGAAGGAGCATTATCATGCTACACACCGGAACAGATCCGGATATCCAGTCCGGTCAGCTCCCCCGATACCGACTCCATGCATCTCGGCTTGCTTACGTGGCTCCATCATCAAACAACGGGGCTCGATACAGATCCTATTTTGATGGAAAACACTAACCGACCTGCCCTGTCTTGGCGAAACTTGTCGCCCCAAGTGCGTTGGGGTTTGCGGCGACGAGCCACACACCCACACTATCGGCTACCCAAGGGACGCATGGAACACCCAAGCCAATTCACCCAGGAAATCCCTGCAACTCTGAACCGTAGTTTGAACGCCCTTCTTTCCCGCTCAATAAATGACACCGAACGAATGAAAGCGACATCACCCATTATGCCGAACTGCCCAGCTTTCAAAAATCGGGTATCAGACGAACGCCGACAGGAAAATTCTCAATCCAATACAGGAAAAATCCCATTCTGTTTTGCGCGGCAGCCAAGTACACATACTGCGAATGGGACTGAACCCTACCCGGCAAAATATTTAATTCTGGCGTGGCAACTGGGCATGACCCACCTATTCCGGTCACAATGACAAGGCAGCCTTATCTTCGCGTCGCTTAGTCGGCTCAAAACTCGCTTGCCCCTAACGCCCTTGCCGGGAAGTCGCTTATCCCCGGTCAAACATGGTGTTCACGATGGCATTGCGGAGCCCACGCTCAACTTTCACATACTTTAATAAGAAGAAAAATGGCGGAATGTGTCACTGCGCCCTAGTCATATGCATCGTAAGGACTGCTTGTGCATCCGCCGCTCCGCCTCCTTTGACTTGAGTGTCGGCCTGGATATCGCGAGCCTTGAAATCAACCTGAATCTGTCGATTATCTTTCCACGGATCGCACTGGATTACCTGATCGCTTTTCCAAAGCGGCATCGACGCATCAGGCGAACAGTTTGTAATTTTCACACCGGCTCCCGATGCGCCACTTTAATTCAACTAAATTGCTCCATTTTTTGGTCACCGACTACCTCCGAACCACCAACCTGATTAAATTAATAATACGCATCACTGAAACCCGCCGGACACGTCATCGACACTTCAAATAGCGCAGGAGTGGACATCGACCCCACGCCGCGAAAGGTCGCCGAAGGGACATCGCCCAAGCTCACTGATGGTACTGGATCAATTTTTCATAATGGGATCCGCTATCCAGCGAATCTGACGACAGAAGATCAGCAACAACGAGACCCATTTTCCAATAAGTCGAAGCTACAAAAAATCGGCCACCGCATGAGTTGAACTCAGAATAATCCGAAACATGTTTAAGGATAGTTATATTTTCAGCATCCCAGACCAAGATGCGCGCCTCCTTCGACACGACACCGCATTCGCAGGCATCATGATCTGTCGAGCCATAACGCTACGATGACCGACCATTCCGAGACCGTCGCTCCTATCACGCCGCCCCACCCCTAAAGCGAATTTCATCCGCGACGCAACCGACTGTTAAGTCAGTCGCTTCAGAATAACAACGTATGACCGTGCCGCCCGGCATGCCATTTTCCTGAAGTCCTTTCCACGGAGCAGCCCCATATGCTCAAAATCGTCCGGCTTGCCCTGGCACGACCCTATACGTTTATCGTGCTCGCGATGCTGATTCTCGTCGCAGGGCTCCTGGCCGCGTTGCGCACCCCCACCGACATCTTCCCGGACATCCGCATTCCAGTCATCAGCGTGGTCTGGAGCTACGCCGGCTTGCCACCGGACGACATGGCCGGACGCATCGTGACGCTCTATGAGCGTACCCTCGGCACCACCGTCAACGATGTGCAGCACATCGAGTCGCAATCGTTTCGTGGCTATGGGATCGTCAAGATCTTCTTCCAGCCGACCGTTGATATCCGCACCGCCACCGCGCAAGTCACGTCGATCTCGCAAACGATCCTCAAGCAGATGCCCCCCGGCACCACCCCCCCGCAAATCCTCAACTACAATGCGTCGACGGTGCCCGTGCTGCAGATTGCGCTGACCAGCAACACGCTCGACGAGCAGCAGCTCGCCGACTATGCGAGCAACATCATCCGCCCGCAGTTGCTGAGCGTTCCCGGCATCGCCATTCCGACGCCCTACGGCGGCAAGACGCGTGAAGTCCAGATCGATCTGGACCCGCAAGCACTGCTCGCGAAACATCTGTCTGCCGAGGACGTGGGGACCGCCCTCGCGCAACAGAATCAGATCATCCCCGCCGGCACGGTCAAGCTCGGCCGCTTCGAGTACAACATCAAGCTGAACAACAGCCCGCATGCGATCGCGCAGCTAAACGCGCTACCAATCAGGTCGGTCGACGGCACGACAATCACGATCGGCGACGTGGCGCACGTGCGCGACGGCTATCCGCCGCAAACGAACATCGTGCGCGTGGATGGCCATCGCGCGGTGCTGATGAGCATCCTCAAGAACGGTTCCGCGTCGACACTCGACATCATTGCCGGCGTCAAGTCCAGGTTGCCGCGCATCGAGCAAACCCTGCCCGCCAGCCTGAAACTCGTCACGATGGGTGATCAGTCGACCTTCGTCAAAGGCGCCGTCAGCGGCGTCGTGCGGGAGGGCGCAATCGCCGCCGCGTTGACGTCGCTGATGATCCTGTTGTTTCTCGGCAGCTGGCGCTCGACGGTCGTCATCGCTGCGTCGATTCCGCTCGCAGTGCTCGCAGCGGTGGCTGGACTGGCCGCGTCCGGCGAAACGCTCAACGTCATGACGCTCGGCGGCCTGGCGCTCGCGATCGGGATTCTAGTTGACGACGCCACGGTCACCATCGAGAACGTCAACTGGCATCTCGAGCAAGGCAAGGACGTTCGCACGGCGATCCTGGACGGTGCGCTGCAGATCGTCACGCCTGCCGTTGTGTCGCTGTTATGCATTTGCATCGTGTTCGTGCCGATGCTGCTGCTCGACGGCGTCGCCCGCTTTCTGTTTGTACCGATGGCCAAGGCAGTCATATTCGCGATGATCGCGTCGTTCGCGCTGTCGCGCACCTTCGTGCCGATGCTCGCGCAATACCTGTTGCGGCCTCACGCTTCGCAAGGCCATGCGTCGGGTCAACTGGCCGCCCTGATGACGCCTCGCCACGCGAGCCCCAGCGGATTCCCGTCGCACAATCCGCTGGTGCGGTTTCAGCGCGCCTTCGAGCGTCGCTTCGAAAGCACGCGCGCCGTATACCGGATCGCCCTCGGTCTCGCGCTGACTCATCGCAAACGATTCCTGGTTGTGTTCGGCATCGTGGTGGCCTCATCGTTTGCGCTGGCGCCTTGGCTGGGCCGGAATTTCTTTCCGGACATCGACGCCGGAGAGATCGCGCTGCACGTGCGTGCGCCAATCGGCACCCGGATCGAGGAAACGGCCGCCGAGTTCGACCGTGTCGAGGCCATCGTGCGCCGCGTCATTCCACCCGGCCAACTGAAGGAGGTCATCGACAACATCGGGCTGCCCAACAGCGGGATCAACCTGACATATAACAATAGCGGCACGACCGGTGCCCAGGATGGCGACATTCTCATTTCGCTGGCGGCACATCACGCGCCCACCGCGCGCTACGTGCGCGAGCTTCGCCAGATACTGCCGCGTGCCCTGCCGGGATCGACGGTTTCGTTCCTGCCGGCCGACATCGTCAGCCAGATTCTGAATTTCGGCGCACCTGCGCCGATCGATGTGCAGATTGCCGGTCCCGACCGAGCCGGCAACCGCCGCTACGCCGAAGAGCTGTACCGCCGGATGCGGCTTGTCGCCGGGATCGCCGATACACGCATCCAGCAGGCCGCCACCTATCCGGAGATGACGATCGCCGTCAACCGCACCCGCGCGGACGAGCTCGGCATTACCGAGCAGGACGTCACGAATTCGATCGTCGCGAGCCTGTCGGGCACCAGTCAGGTCGCCCCCACGTATTGGCTCAATCCCCAGAACGGTGTCTCCTATCCGATCGTCGCCCAGATCCCGCAATACTGGATCACCTCGCTGGCGAACCTGCGCAACCTGCCCGTCACCGGACACCTGGGCCAATCCCAGATCCTCGGCGGCCTGGCGACGATCCAGCGCAGCGTTGGCGACGCGATCGTCACGCATTACAACATCGAACCGGTCGTCGACATCTATGCGACGCCCCAAGGACAGGATCTGGGCGCCGTGGCAGGTCGAATTCGCACGCTCATGCACGCCACCGCCAAAGACGTCCCCAAAGGCTCGGTGGTCACCCTGCGCGGTCAGGTGCAGACGATGAATCAGGCATTCACCGGGCTGCTGCTCGGCCTGGCCGGCGCGATTGCGCTGATCTATCTGCTCATCGTCGTGAATTTTCATTCGTGGCGGGATGCGTTCGTGATCGTGAGCGGCCTGCCCGCCGCGCTGGCCGGGATCGTCTGGATGTTGTTTGCGACGCACACCCCACTATCCGTGCCGGCACTCACCGGCGCCATCCTGTGCATGGGCGTGGCCACCGCCAACAGCATTCTGGTTGTCAGCTTCGCGCGCGAGCGTCTCGCGGCGTCCGGCAACGCGCTCGTCGCCGCACTGGAAGCTGGGTTCTCGCGCTTTCGGCCCGTGCTGATGACGGCCCTGGCGATGATCATCGGCATGGCGCCGATGGCGCTCGGGCTCGGCGACGGCGGCGAACAAAATGCGCCGCTCGGGCGCGCCGTGATCGGCGGTCTGCTGTGCGCGACGGTTGCCACACTGGTCCTCGTACCGGTTGTCTTCAGTCTCGTGCATCGTCGCGACACCACCACGTCCTCGCAGCAACCGTCTTCTTCCGAGTTTGGAGCCAACCATGTCCAATGAGATCACCGTCCAGTCGCCCAAGCGCCTACGCCATCTGAAAACCCTCGGCCTGGCCGCCACCCTCATCGCAGTCGGGATCGCAACCCTCGGGATCGCCGACCGGGTCCATGCCAGGCAGCACACCGCCCAATGGTCAGCCGCGCAGGCCATCCCAACCGTCGTGGCACGACGGCCCGCGACCGGCCCGGCCGATCAGGCGCTGGTGCTGCCCGGTCACCTGGCCGCGTTCGTCAACGCGCCGATTCACGCCCGCGTGTCCGGCTATCTGCACAACTGGTATGCGGACATCGGCACGCACGTCAAAGCCGGCCAGCTGCTGGGGCTGATCGATACCCCCGATCTGGATGCGCAGCTCAGTCAGGCACGCGCGGACCTGCAAGATGCCCGCGCCAACGAACAACTGGCGGCGACCACCGCGGCCCGTTGGACCCACATGCTGCAGGACGATTCGGTCTCACAACAGGAGGCCGACGAAAAAACCAGCGACCTGGCCGCGAAGCGGGCAATCGTCGCGGCGCGCACGGCGAATGTCGGACGCCTCACAGCCCTCGAATCCTTCAAGCGCATCGTTGCTCCGTTCGATGGCGTGGTGACCGCCCGCAAAACGGATGTCGGCGCGCTCATCAGCGCCGGCGACGGCGCGGGCCCGGAATTGTTCGCCGTTTCCGACATTCGGCGCCTGCGCGTGTACGTCAGCGTGCCCCAAAGCGACGCGGCCGCCATCCAGCCCGGCATGAACGCAACCCTGACGGTGCCCGAATATCCCGGCATGCGGTTTTCCGCGCAATTGCTGGGCACCGACCAATCGATTGCCGCATCGTCCGGCACCCTGCTCGTCCAGTTGACGGTCGACAATCCGACGGGACGGCTGATGCCAGGCGAATTCACCGAGGTCCATTTTTCGTTTCCCGCCGCACCTGACGCGCTGCGGATACCGGCGAGCGCACTGATTTTCCGGCACGACGGGCTGCAGGTAGCGGTGGTCGGCCCGCACGGACACGCTCGGCTCAAGCCGGTCCGCATCGCCACCGATCTAGGCACCGAAGTCGCGATTGCATCCGGACTCAGCACCGACGATCGGGTGATCGACAATCCGCCCGACTCGCTGGCTGCCGGTGACCCCGTACGGGTCGACTCGCCTGCCGACACACCGGCGACGCGCGATGGAGAGGCGTCCCATGGCTGAACGTCGCCTGAGTGCCGTGCTAATCGGAATCGTATTCATGAGCGGCTGCTCGTTTGCACCGGTCTATCGGCCTCCTGCAGTCGACGTACCGCCGACCTTCAAGGAAGCCGGCGCATGGCAGCCGGCCACGCCGGCCGACCGATTGAGCCGCGACGGGTGGTGGACCGTCTATCGCGACCCGACGCTCGATCGTCTCGAAACCAGGCTGGATCACGCCAATCCGGACATTGCACTCGCACTGGCCCGTCACGACGAGGCAGCGGCAGACCTCAATGCCGTGCGGGCTGGACGCTACCCGGCCTTCGGGCTAGACGTCGATGCCTCTCGCAATCGTGCATCGGCACATTCACCATTGCGCGCCGCACCGAGTGCCTCCACCTATCAAAGCTATACAATCGACGCCGACCTCGACTACGGTCTCGATCTCTGGGGCAAGGTCCGCAATGCCGTCCAGGCGGGGCGTGACCTCGTTCAGGCGAATACCGACGATCTGGCGTCGGTTCGCCTGAGCCTGCAGGCCAGTCTCGCCAACACCTACTTCACGCTGCGGGGGCTAGATACCGAACGCCAGCTGCTCGACCAGACGATCAGCACCTATCAGCGCGCCGTGGCCTTGACCCGGAGCCGTCATGCAGGTGGCATCGCATCGGGCCTGGACGTGACACGCGCCGAAACCCAGCTTGACACCGCACGCGCCCAGGCCGCCGATCTCGACGCGCAGCGGGCGCGGGCGGAGCACGCGATCGCGTCACTGATGGGGGTGCCCGCGTCCTCCTTTACGCTGGCGCCAACGCTCGCGCCCGCGCACCTACCGTCCATTCCGGCCGGACTGCCCGTTTCGCTGCTGGAACGCCGGCCGGACATCGCCGCGGCCGAACGGCGCGTCGCGTCCGCGAACGCACAAATCGGAGTGGCCCGGGCCGCATACTTCCCGGACCTGACGATCGGACTCGACGGCGGGTTCCTAAGCGACACGCTCGCGCCGTGGGTTGCCGCCCCCAACGCGATCTGGTCGCTCGGACCGAGCCTGGCCATGACCCTATTCGATGGCGGCCGCCGCCACGCCGTCACGCAAGCCGCGCGCGCCAAGCTCGCGGAGCAGGGCGCGCAATACAAAGCCGTCGTGCTGCGAGCGTTTCAGCAGGTCGAAGACAATCTTGCACGCCTGCATCATTTCGGCGACGAGGCAGCCGACGAGGGCCAGGCGCTGACTGCGGCGCGCCAGACGCTCAAGCTGGCGATGTCGCGCTATCGTGATGGCGTCGTCAGCTATCTTGATGTCGTCGCGTCACAGACCACTGAACTCAACACCGATATCGCCGCCCAACAGCTTGCAACACAACGCCTGCGCGCCTCCGTGCGGTTGATCGAGGCACTTGGGGGCGGGTGGCGTCGGCCGGCGTGTGCGCACGCTGACGCGACCTCGGGCACGAACGCCACGTGAGCGGCACTGGACGCCGGGGAGCCGGTTATCGAACAGGTCCGATTCCAGCAAAGGGACATGGGAGAGGCATTGCCTGCTCTTGCCGTCCCGGCATGGAGAGTGTGAAACTAAAGGAGCGTGTTGCCCACCAGTGGCAGGCAACACATGGCTTTGGGTCTCGACGAAACTTCGCCAACTCGCCGGCGCGTCCGACGCAGCAGTCCGCTACACACAAAAATCAGCAAAGTCCGAGCAAGCTTTGTCGGAACTCCGATTCACAGGATCCCGTGCGACTGCGAATATAACTTCGCGGGTGAGCACGTTCCTTTTATTACCCGCGCCTCCCAGCCTGGATGACCGCCCGCCCATCGGGCGGTCCTTTTTTCGTCAGCTTATGGGCCCTCCCTTCTTGCGCCTCCAGGTCGCTGCGTTCGGAAGACAGTGGATGACCTCCACGGAGGGCCCACCCACCTGCTCGCGATTTCGCGTCTCAGCTCTGAATAGAGTAAGCGTCCGGTCAGTACCCTCTAGTCATTGAAGTATCGATAAGCACAATAGGTCCCCACCAACGATAGGTGGGGACTCAGCGATGTGCCGAGTTCCGTCTCTGCGCAGATTCATGCCCGTTGACGCCGATCGCACCCTCTACGTGGCAACGGGTTTCTCCGGGCGGGGTTTATAAAGTATGCTCTGCGGGCAGGCAATGCCGTGGCGGTCGACCTGTGCGGCGAGCGCACGGGCGCGTCGGGCCGCTTGATCGATCTGTCCGCGTATCGGCTGCCGGATGAAGCCTTGTTCGACCGGTAATCATGTCATCCTCCTATCCCGAACATCTCGCGGGATTTCGCTTAATGAGAGAGCCTTCAAATGACCGGTTTCAAGGAGCCTGAATTCAATGTGGTGACCTGCACCTCCGGTGCGCGCACCTTTCTCACCAACGCGTTCCTGGTCGAACTGCCGAACGGTGTCGTGGCCATCGACGCCATGATGACCGTATCGGATGCGCGCCAGGTGCGTGACCGGCTAGATGCGCTGCGCAAACCCTTGCTCGCGGTGCTGATCACGCACGGGCATCCCGATCACTACAACGGTGTCGGCGAGCTGATCCGTCGTCTCGACTATGTACCGATCATCGCCACGCAGGGCGTCGACGAGGCGATGCGCCGTACCGACGATGCCAAGGCCGTCAAGTGGCAGCCGGTGTTCGGCGACGATTGACCGACACGACGCACGTTCCCGAATCGCCTCGTGCACGACGGCGACGTGCTGCATTTCGATGGCGTGCCGTTCGAGGTCAGGGAGTTCGGCCCGGGCGAATCGAACTGGGATCTCATCTGGACCGTGGGACGCCACCCGCGTGTCGCCTTCGTCGGCGACATGGTTTTCAACAACGTCCATTCCTTCATGAACGACGGCCATTCGGCGGACTGGCTGCGCAGCCTCGACGCGCTCGAACGTCTGTCCGGCGACATCGCGCTGTTCTACACGGGGCACGGGCAGGCGGACAAGCCACTCGACATGATTGCCGCGCAGCGTGCCTATATCGGGTGCTATCGCGCGGCGGTGGCCCGGCTCGCCAACGGCAATCGCAGCCTGGACGATGCAGGGAAGGCCGAGCTGGAGGCCATCATGAAGCGCGTCCTGCCCACGTCTGACCTCGACGTCTTCATCAAGGCGGGGGCTGATGCCGTAGCTGCCGAACTGGCGTTGCAGGTATCGGACCAGGCCATTTCCGCCGGCCAGCAGGCTCACTTCGAAACTTGAGGTTCATCTCATCCAGTGCGCCGCGGCTCAGTTCAGTATCGGCCAGTAAATTGCGCCAATAGCGGTAAGCGCCTGAGCAGTACCGTAGTTCAGGTTGTTGACGGCTGAGGTTCGCGGCGCTATCGGATGGGCTCGACGCGAGCAGTAGGCGACAGCGACGGTGCGACGTTCCACTGGAGTAGTTCGTCGACGCGGTTGGCCGGATGGTCGGCGATGCGCTCGAGCACGTAGGCGAGATACGCTTCGGGATCGAGGCCGTTCAGGCGTGCCGTGCCGATCAGGCTGTACATCACGGCGGCACGTTCGCCACCGCGAGTCGGCGCCGGCGAACAGATAGTTCCGTCTGTTATGCCGTGTCAAAGCCATTCTCAAATGTCCGCCTCTCGGCTAAGTTGAAATGTCCGGGCTTACGGGCTTGATGTTTGTTTCTCTTGGGTTACAGATCACGCAGTGTCGAAGAGCGGATCCTGAACGGGCAGGGTGCTTACGTGCGGTGGACTAGACTAAATCTGACAGTGGTTGGTTTTTCATGCTGGCGCGCATTGGCGCGAAGGGCGTAGCCCGTAGCGGCAATGCGCGCCGCGAACAGCAAGGAGTCCGCCATGACTCAGGAGCAGAAGGTAATTCGTGCCAAGGTCGGCATACTCGAGTTGGCCCGGCAACTCGGCAACGTCAGCCAGGCCTGTCGCGTGATGGGTTACTCGCGCGACAGCTTCTACCGATTTAAGGAACTGTACGATCGAGGCGGCGAAGCTGCGCTGCAGGAGATTTCCCATCGCCGGCCGCTGCTCAAGAACCGCGTGGACCCGCAGGTCGAGGCCGCCGTTGTCGAACTGGCCCTCGAATTGCCAGCCTACGGCCAGGTGCGTATCGCCAACGAAGTCCTCAAACGGCATGCCTTGTCCGTCTCGCCCCAAGGCGTCCGTAGCATCTGGTTGCGCCACGATCTGGAGACCATGCCGAAGCGCCTGAAGGCCTTGGAAGCCAAATCCGCCCAGGAGGGGTGGGTGCTGACCGAGGCGCAGCTCGTCGCGCTCGAACGCGCCAAGCACGAGAAGGAAGTGCACGGCGAATTCGAGTCCGAATGTCCGGGCTACTGCGGCGCGCAGGATACGTTCTATGTCGGCAGCCTCAAGGGCGTCGGCCGTGTCTACCAGCAGACTTTCGTCGATACCTACTCGAAGGTTGCGTTCGCCAAGCTCTACGATCGCAAGACGCCCTTGCCGGCGGCTGACCTGCTCAACGATCGCGTTGTCCCGTTCTTCGATGGCTTCGGCATTCCATTGCTGCGCGTGCTGACAGACCGCGGCACCGAATACTGCGGCAACCCCGAGCATCATGAATACGAGCTGTATCTGGCCTTGGAGGACATCGACCATACCCGCACAAAGGCCAAATCGCCGCAAACCAACGGGATCGTCGAACGGCTGCACAAGACTATGCTCAACGAGTTCTATCGCATCGTCTTTCGCAAGAAGATCTACGACTCGATCGCCACCTTGCAGGCAGACCTTGATGCGTGGCTCGACCAGTACAACAATGAACGAGAACATCAGGGGCGCTGGTGTTATGGCAAGACGCCGATGCGTACTTTCCTCGATTCGCTCGAACTCGCCAAGGAGAAACTCATCCCCCATTGATGACTCGTTCTTTGTCGGTCCGACTACCTGTCAGATCAAGTCCCGGCTAATACAGCTTACGCTTGCGTCACTGCCCCTTGCAGACCGGCGGCCAGGTTTGCGCGCAGGCTGTTGGACCTGTCTGCGTTCGGCGAGATCCACGATCACTTTCTCGACATCGGCTTGCGTGAACTCACGCTGCTTCTTTTTGTTCGGCTGAGTGGTGTTGCGATTCGTCTTGGTCGAGTCGCCTCGATGCGTTCGAGACGGTGCCTTACCGATTCGGCTGTTATCGCGCTGCGCCTGAAGCGCTTGCGCGATCTGCAGCACGTGACTCAGACGCTTGTGTTCGACGATGGCGCCTTGATCGATTTCGGCCAGCCGGTCGTACTGCCTGCACGGCAACACGCGACCCTCTGTTCGGAGTTCGATCCGCCCATCCGGGTACTCCCACACCTCGATCTGCCGGTCGATCAACTTTCGATTCTCCGGCGTGTCCTCCAGCAAGTACATTACCCGGTCGTACTGCACCGTGAGCGACCTCGTCACTTTTCGCGGCTCGCGCCACGTCAGCACCAAGTCAAGATTCTCATCGGCGCGCAACGGTCGGTGCGCATTGAAATCGCTCTTCGGCGGCTTCGCAAAACGTGCGTTGTAAGCGGCCATGAAGGAGGGCGCATACGCATTGGCGTCAGCCACCGTGTTGATCCCGCGCAATCGCATCTCCTTGACCAAGCGATCCTGCAACGTCAGATGTGCTCGCTCGACTCGCCCCTTGGCCGGACTGCTGTTCGCGCAAAACGTGTCGATGTTCAGCTCGTACATCGCGCGGCCGAAGTGCGTCACCCGATTACCAGTCTTACCTGGCGTTACGTTGCGGAACACGCTGTACTTGTCGCTATAGAACGCCCCCGGCTTGCCGTGGCAGTCGATGTACGCGCGCGTCGCCTCGAAGTAGCTGAAGGTCGATTCGGTCTGCGTGAAGTGCAGCATCATCAACCGGCTCGTCGCGTCGTCGACGTACACCAGCAGCGTGCAGGCCGGCGCCCGATCCTCGAACCATCGATGGTCACTGCCATCGATCTGGATCAGTTCCCCCAGGCACGCGCGTCGCGCCCGCGGTTGATAAACCTTCGGTGGCCGCTGCCGGCGCGGCACCCACAGGCCAGCGTCGGACATCAGCTTCCGGACCGTCTCCTTGGCCAGCCGAATGCCGTGACATTCCCAGAGCTTCTCGCAGGCCAGCGTCGGGCCAAAATCGGCGTAGCGATCACGGATGATCGACTGCACCCGGTCAGCCGTCGTGCTGTCCAATCGATTGTTGCTGGGCTTCGCGCGTCGTTGAGACACGAGACCTTGCGGCCCGTGCTCACGCAATCGGCCGACCAGTCGCCGAATCTGCCGCGTTGTCAGCCCGAGTCGCTCGGCCGCGCGCCACGGCTGAAGCTTGCCGTCCGCGACGTCCTGAATGACCTTGAATCTGTCCAGCTCGCGCATCGTCATCGTGATCCGTTCCGTTCCAGCCATCAAAGCCTCCGGCGCTGGATTCCCAGCGGCCGATCAGCTTACGATGGGTCGAAAAGCGGACATTTGAACTTGGCTAGAAGCGGACATTACAACTTAGCCATTACATGCCGATCTCGGCATAATCGAAATTATGTCCGGTCCACGATTATGTTGAGTGATCGTGGCGAGCCCCCGCTGTCAGGGCGACTCGCCCCTTTCAACTACACATAATCAAAGCGCTTGCAGAAACTTCAGCAGCGCGTCCGTCGGCTGGTAACGAGTGCCTCGGATATTGAGCGGCGTGATTGCGGCCAGGGCACGCTCCTTCATGGCCAGATCAGCTTCAATGTAGCCGTGGGTCGTCACCGGACTCTCGTGCCCGAGCCAAAGCGCAATGACCGTGAGGTCAACCCCGGACTGCAACAAGTGCATCGCTGTCGTATGGCGCAGCGTATGTGGTGAGATCGTCCGTCCGCGCAGCGAAGCACATTGGGCCGTTGCAGTGCTCACAGCCCGTGCGATTCGTTCGGCTACGTTCGATCGGGTCATCGGCTTTCCCCAGCGGTTAGGCAGCAGAGGTTGAGTCTCTTGCAAGCCGGCGAATTCGATCCAGCGGCGAATCTCGACGGCAGTTTCCTTCCACAGTGGTACGGTTCGCTGCTTCCGCCCCTTGCCGTGCAGGCGTACCGATGGTGTGATGTCGAGTTCCAGGTCGTCAACGTGTATGCCGATCAGCTCAGAAACACGAGCGCCGGTGTTGTAGAGCATCTTGAGAAGCACCCGATCCCGGCGGCCGTACCATGTCGTTGAGTCGGGTGCATCGACGAGCGCCTGAGCTTCGTTTCTGGACAGGAACCCGAGCAATGGCTTGTCGAAGCGTTTCATCGGAATCGCGAGAATCTGCTGGGCGAGTAACAGCGCCGGAGGGCATTGGTGGGTGGCGACGTATCGCGCGAAGGCCCGTATTGCCGCGAGCCTCGCATTTCGGGTCCGTACGGTGTTGTGCCGTGCAACTTCGACATGCGCGAGGAAGCCGAGAATCAGCTCCGCATCGAAGTCGCCCAGCGTCAGTTTGGCCGGTGGCTTTCCGAGTTTGCGCTCGGCATAGGCCAGCACCAGCCGGAAGGCATCCCGGTAAGCAGCTACCGTTCTCGGACTGGCGGCCTGCTGTTGAAGCATGCGTTCGGCAAAGAAGCGCTGAAGCAATGCCGCGAACTCAGTTGGTTCGGCGAGCAGCGGGTTCATGTCGATGCTCCTTCGGTATAGCGGTGGAAACGCTCGCCAGCGACGGCCATCAGTTCCGGGATGCCTGTGAAGTACCAGTACGTATCGACTACCTTCGCGTGGCCCACATAAATCGATAAGGCCGATAGACACCGCGCGATGTCCTCTTCCTGTTGATGGAAGCGCAACGCGCTGCGTACGATAAAGGTATGGCGCAGATCGTGTAGCCGGTGATGCATGTAATCTCCACGAGGCTGCCAGCCAAGCTGTCTGCAAAGCGAATGCAGCACATACAGCACCCTCCGCCGATCAACAGGTCGACCGTCGTCGCGCACGAAGAAGTGATCGGAGCCGGGACGCAAGACGAGGCGGTCACGTAATTCCGCGTATGCCTGCAAATGTGGCGGGACGGTCGCATGCAAGGGAACGAAACGACGCTGATGACACTTGGCGTCGCGGATATCAAGTACTCCAACCTCGAGATCCACATCGGCTCGGGTCAGTGCCAGCGCTTCGGAGATACGCAGTCCGGTTGCCGCCAGTAACCCGAACAGCGTGCGGTAAGTGGCCGGACGTAAGCTTCCGGGCGGCCCAAGGCGGTCAGTCTCTACCAGGAGGGTTCGCAGTTCTACGTCGGTATAGATATGTGGCACAAGCCTCGGTGTCCGGGGCCGAAGAGATTCCGCGGGGGTATGATCGTTTCCGCGTCCGTGCGCAAGCAGAATCTGGCAAAGCTGCGCAGCACCTCTATGCGCCGTGCCCAACTGATCCGGTTTGGACGCTTCGACGCCCGCGCCCATTCAGCTGCGAGTTCCAGAGTGAACGTCTCCGCGCCGCATTGATCGGCGAAGCGGGCAAACGATTCAAGCTGTCGGCCATCGATTATTAGCTCGAAGCCAAAGCTGCGGCGATAGGCAAGATATGCGGCCACGCGAGCCGTCCAGGTTACAGTGGCGCTCATGATGTGCTCCCCGGCCACGGCAGTGCGACGCTGCGCAAGCCTTCCAAATCGACACGCGCATACACCCTGGCTGTGTTCAAGCTCCGATGTCGCAGCAGGTCCGAGATCTCTTTGAGCGACACGCCGGCCTTCTGCAGCCGCGTCGCTGTCGAACGCCGAAGCACATGCGTACTGCAGAACTGATCCGCCAGGCCGCAGCGTGCTGCAAACGCACGATTCATTGCATTGCGGATGGCCGCTACGCTGAGGGGGACACCAAAGGGCGCACGGTGGCGCACGAATATGGCGCGACTATCGGTTCGGGGACGACCTTCCCGAAGATAACGAGTGAGGGCTTCGCCGGTCTGTACCGGCAGGGGCAGATGTTGCGTGCGCTGGCTCTTGGTGCGATGAAGCGTCACAATCCCGTTTCGCCAATCTACGCAGTCCAGCGTCAAGTGAGCGGCTTCATCTCCCCGCAGGCCGAGGTCGAGTATGCAGCGGGCGATGGCGTAGTCTCGTAGACCAACTGGATAGCTTACGTCGAACGCTTGCAGGAAGTGTCCGAGCTGAACGTCCGAGAGCACCTTCGGAGGACTCCGACGCGGCCAGTTTGCAATAGCTGGTAGTGTCGCTGCGAGTATCCGGGTATCGTCACCTGCATCGCACGAAAGCGTAAATAGCTGCGCAGGCTCGTGCAAATGACACCGCGCGAACTGGGTTTCCAGTGGGCTGCAAGGTCGTGCAGGAATGAGTCGATATCTCCAGTAGTCAGCCGTTCAATACTGGGAACGTTGCCCTCGAAGCGACTGGTAAAGAATGCCTCCAGGTGTCGCACACGGTAGGTGCACGTCGACGATGTCAAGCCACAGGTGTTCTGCAAATGATCGTGGAAACGCTGGAGCTCGACGGCCATCGGGCTCATCGTTTTAGTGGTCGTCGCGCCCGCATTGGGCAACAGCGCAAGCAGATGATGGAGCGCCGCCCGCGTCTCCGATACGACAGACCGGCACGGTGCCGGACAGCTGCAGGTGGGGAAGTGAAGTCGAATGAAGCGTTCGATAAGCGCGTGGTCAATGCTCGTGACAGCCAACCGCTCAGACATCATCCAGTAGCTGAAATGTGCGAGGCAGCGAAGATAGGCCCCGATAGTACCCCTTGCATAGCGTCGGTTCTGCAGGGCCTCAATGTATGAAGTGATGAAGTTGCTCAGTGGGCCGTTCAACAGCCAATCTCGGCGAGCAAGGTGCGCCAAGCATGCGTCGGTGGACATGGTGATCTCCCGCGTCAGGTTTGCGGAATACCATGAAACCACCGATTATTATGCTCAGTTCTGGCCGACCATGATCGGGTTGTTGGTGCGTTGGCGATGCCGCGAGACAACACTCCCTCGCTCAGGCCTCGGCATAATCGTGGACCGGACATAACGCCTTCCGAGAGCCAACACGCGTTTCAGTGCCAGCAGACCACCGGTCTCGCACCGCCTCAAAAAAATGGTTGAATCCGATAAAGATTTTCCGACACTCTGCTTCAATCGATTCCGAACAACGGGCCGATATAAATCGGCGGGCGGTTACATATTCCGACTCTGACGGAGCGCCGCTTTTTCGCTGGAACGCCTGACGCGCTACAGTGGGCACGAACGCACAGATGCCGCCCAGCATCATCTTGACCGACATTTCGCCAACCACTAGGGGACGTCGGCTATCAGACGATGTGCACACCCTGGATAGCCGAACCATGATGCCCCACGCCGGCGCCGCGAGGTCCAGCGGCACGCCCGTCACGCAACCACGACCGCGGGTCTCTAGTGGTGCACCTTTGACTCTCACATCGACGTCATCTGGCCCTGCTTGATCCCGCCCTCAACCACGGCGAGGCTCCGACACAAAGGCTCCGCCGTTGCACCTCATCGTCTTCATATAGCTTTCGGTCAGCCTCGGTCAAATTGGCGGTACGAATTTCCCCGCAAATTGAGATAGCCTCGTATTTCACATCCATTCATTTCGGCTCATTCAAAATTTCCTTCGCTCGATTGTAATACACTAAACGCTTGCGCTCGACTGAGTTCGAGTATGATCGACCATCTCGCTCTACCCGATAACGCTCGCCGCGACTCGCGACGCTTTCTCGCTGCCGGTTCACAGGCGTCGTTTCCAATGTACCGAGTGTGGAGAGTGAATGCGCATGCTTATGGAGATTAGCGGGTAATACGACGCCCAATTTCTTGTCCTTCTGTAGAATATGGCGTGCACCGGACTTATCATAGAAGTACACAAGATTTTTGCCATCCATTTTCATGCGCTCAACCAAGCCAGCGGAGACCTCCGGTTGCTTGGCACTTGCTAGCGCAGTGCTTAATGCAAAAATCGCGCAATCGCCCGGAGATTTCTGTATGGCCAACTCTACAAAGCCGATGCGGGGTGGCGCATCATTTTTATTGCGGCCGGCGACCCGCATGGCATCAAGCAAGCTCTTGAGACCATGGTTCGAACCTGTGCTCTCTTCGCCCTGCAGAAAGGCTGACTCATAGACGACGAGAAAGCGCGAGCCATCCTCTTCGACCCGCAGGTCAATAGCTGCAAAATGTGACTCATTGCTTTCTGATCCCCGCGCCATCTTAACCACCGCCTGGCCTTGCCACGGTCCTTTCTTTTCCATGACAAACGATGCCAATTCATCAGTATTGCGCATGACATGCAATTCCATACCAGGCCGACGCTTTCGCTCCGCATCGACCATCGCCGACATCAATGCATCGTCCGCAATGTTGGTCACGCCACCCGGTTGACGGTTGAATTTCAGATCCTCATTCGCGTGATCGATCGCCAAATCGACGAGGCTGCGCGAAAGAAATTTCTTGATTATTCCCATACCGGGAGTTTGATGCGACGACCCCGCCACCTCCGACGCCCTTCCAATTTCGACGATTTGATTTTTCAAACTCGCCGCGGCGTTGAACTTTGTAGATGTACGCGTGGACGCCACCTTGATCGGCCAACCCTGACACCTCGCGTTACCGATCGATCGGATTTTCTCTCCAAGCTTATCAAGTGTTTTCTGAGAAATGCATTTTTGATTCAGCTTAATTGAGACCGCTTGACTCAAAGAATGCTTTGACGAAATTCGATTAAACAACCCCATACCCAACAACCTCACAATGCCTCACCAATGTCAATGATCGGCCACGCAAAACATAGATCAAACCATCCCCAAGCGCAGCCACTCAATGACTCAGCTTACCAATTTCAATCGGCAAGTCGACCGCACCAAGATGGGAAAGTACCGCCTCCGCATCCTTCGCAGCCTCTATCTATTTGATCGCAATATCGAGCACCGATCTCCTGATAAAAGCTCTTGCTCCAAGAAATTTCCAATTTTCCCAAACCACCAACGAGCAACGGGGCACGGCGACACATGGAGCAAGTTGGTGCCACCATTGAACGCACCGCCCTCAATTTACAGAATCTGATTCAACAGAAATATGAAATCATGCCGCAACATCGGTTAACTTTCACAACTCTGATGCAAATCACTTTGCGTCGCAATCAGCATTTTCATAAATCCCACACAGAATTTACTGATTTCGTGATGCCATCATCCGGCCCGTCGGTCACGCCGCCCCTCCCGGATCAAATGTTCAAAACAAACTTGGCAAATTCATCGAAGTTGAGTCGACACAGTCAATCATGCACCACTCATAAGAATGAATTGAATAAATTATTCTTCATATTGGCATCACGGATGATTTACATCGCAAACATTATCCTAGGACTCAGCCGAAGTGCCCGAGAAAGCTCGGCGCCGCCGGCCAATTTACGTGAATTTCAACTGAGGTTAACGGAAATGAAATATCTGCTTATCGCAGTGACTGCTGTATGCGCAATGCTGACCGAGCCTGTCTTTGCCCAATCAACACCGAAACCCACGCTGTCCGCGCCGGCGCAAACCGCGCGGGATAACTCGTATGCGGATACGGTGGGCCAGTGGGTTCCGCCATATGGCGAGCCTGTTGCCCAGAAAACGCGCGCACAGGTTTACCGGGAACTGGTACAGGCAGAAAACGACGGCCAGCTCGCATACTTGAATTCCACAATCTACGCACACTGATGGACTCTGTGCGCCATCGTCACCGACCGCTTCCCTCAACAAGATGGCGCACTACTTTTTCTCGGACCGGCACCCAATGCCAAGCCGATTATTGCGGCCACAACGCACAAGACGTTCCACTCTCTGTTAAGCCGCCAGGAACGTAAGCCGGTAGCCGTACCGGCTGATCGTCTCGATGCGCGCATTCGGCATGTGCACTGCAAGCTTGCGCCGTAGGCGAGAAACCAAAATGGTTACAGTCGACCGATCGACATCGTCCTTATCCTGCCAGCAGTAACGAATCAAGCGCTCACGCGATACTGGTAAATCGACCTCACGCATCAGACATTCCAACATCAACGTTTCCCGTTGTGTCACGACAAGTCTCAATCCCGTTGGCATCGACTTTGGTTCGTGCGTCCTCTTGTCGTTCGGCTTTCCGTCGGAACTCCAACACACCAGATTCCCGAGCGCCGTCCGATGGTAGGCTCGCAAACACTCATTGATCTCAAGAAACGAGTAAGGATGATCGAAGCACGCATCGGCTCCCATGCGCAGCGCACTCACACGATCCTGTGTCGTCGCAGCGCCTAGAACAGTAATGAGCACGGCCCCGCCACGACTCGATGAGAGCCGACGCAACATATCGAATAGCCCCGCATAGTCCGCCCGCTCAGCACACATGACGATGATTGCGTCAAACGCTTCTTGCTCCGCGACAAACACACCATCGCGCCAATCAGTGACATGCTGCACACTATGCCTGCACTCACGCAGCGCCTTGTGGAGCCATACTGCCCCTGGATGCTGCCCGGCCATAAACAGAATACGCAAACCTCACTCCGAATCCCGATGCGGCGTCGCAGACGCTCACGCCAACGTTCGCGACCAACAATCAATCGACACACGTGTACCCGGATCCGCGTCACCGATATGCAGCGCGAAATCATGAACGTTTACGACCGCTGCTACGATGCTCAAACCCAACCCACCTCCGGTCAAGTGACGCGTCCGCTCACTACGATAGCCAGGCGCCAGTACCGCCTCACGCTCCTTCGGAGCAATTCCTATGCCGTTATCGACCACGTCAACCTGCGGGCCGAACGCGGTCTGCCGCAATTCGAGGCAGACCGCGCCTCCTGCGTGTGTGTACTTGAATGCATTGTCGAGCAAATTACTAATCGCCTCAAAAAGCAAAGCACGGTCTCCGTGAATCCGCGCAGACCGTTCGACCAGCACATCGAAGCGGATCAAACAACTCTCCGCCAACGGCTCAAACAATTGCCCCAGCTCCGCCACGAGCGCCCCAAGATCCAGCACATCAAAGCCACCACGTCGCTGAAACGCACCGATTTCGGCGATACGCAGCATCGCACGAAATCGCCCCAGCAGATCGCCCGTCTCGCGGCGCGCCCGATCGACCAGTTCTCGCAGTACGGCATCGTCATACAAGACCGCACGATCAACAGCACGCGTCAGCAACGATTGCACGTGAAACAGGGGTGTACGCAGATCGTGCGCAATGCCATCGCACACGCCCTTTACCTCGCGCATCAACCGCTCGACTTCCGTCAGCATGTGATTGACGAGATGCGCCAACATGTCGAGTTCGTCTCGACCGCCAATCGGCAAACGTTGCCCCAGATCACCCTGCGCAATGCGGGACGTCACCTGGCGGATAACCTTCAGGCGCTGCATTTGACGGAGGCTAAGCACCAGCCCGCCCGCGATCCCCGCGATGAGACTGAGAAAGCCCCCTGCCAACAATGTGTCGATGATCATTTCACGAATGCGCAATATGTGCGTCAGATCGCGGGCTAAGACGAGCCTGTCGCCATTCGGGCGCCGAACGGCAATTGCGCGCACGACCGGCGCCATCTCGCCAGCCGTAAGCGTCAGCGAACGATCCAGCGTGAGACCCGATCGATCGAGTTTCAGGTGATCCGGAAATGCTAGAATGTCGCCCGCAATATGCTGGCCGTCTGGCGCAAATAACCCGTAGTAGTTCGCATGCATACGCTCCCGCTCGAGCCGATTACGAATGACAGCGGCAAGTGTGCTGTCGGGCAATGAATCGAAATAGACTACCTCCCAATGCATCACGACATCGGTTTCGTTTTCCATGACGTGTGTGATCATGCTGGCCACGAAGCCAAGCAGCACCATGACGGACATTGCAAAAACGACCGCATAAACCGCGACGAAGCGAAACGCCGACGAACACCAGCGCTGCGCCAATGGGTGAGTGCGCCATATCGAAAATTCTCTCATTCGCCCTCCGCTCACTCGAGCAAATACCCCGCCCCACGAACCGTCTTAATCATCGGTTTTTTCCCGGGTGAATCGACCTTCTTGCGCAAACGCCCCATGTGCACATCGATTAAATTCGTTCCGGGATCGAAATGGTATCCCCATACCGCCTCGAACAACATGGTGCGAGTAATCGTCTGTCCGGCGTGCCGCATCAGGTATTCGAGAATCCGATATTCAGTCGGCAAGAGTGGGATTTCCTCGCCGTCTCGGCTTAACTTACGGGAAATTAGATCAAGCGTGAGTGGTCCGACCATCAATGTCGTCTGCACCTGGCGGGGTACCGCACTGCTACGTCGCACCAGCGCCTCGAAACGCAAAGCCATCTCTTCGAGATCGAACGGCTTTGTAAGATAGTCGTCGCCGCCCGCGCGCAAGCCGCGGATACGCTCGTCGACATCGCTCAACGCACTGAGCATCAGCACTGGTGTGCGAATTCCGATACCACGCATCGTCGTCAGGATGGATAAGCCGTCAACACCCGGCAACATTCGGTCGAGCGTGATCACATCGTGTTCGCCACTGACTGCGCGGGCCACGCCATCACGCCCATTGTCGATCCACTCGACCACGTAGCCGCGGCCAGTGAGTTCAGCGACAATCTCGTTTGCGGTGATTTCGTCATCTTCGATCGTCAATACACGAACCATAGCATTCCCCTCCCCCGCAACCCTGATAACAAGGTTGCTCAGCATCCATAATTCGGATACCAAACCATTACTTAAAAATAATCGGAACGTCGTTCCAAACCGGCATCGCGCTCTTGTGCGAAAACATCGCAGACCTAGCTACTGCCGGCATAGCTACTGCCGGCAGGGTACATGTAAGCCATCCCGCACCGACCATCGTTAACATGAAAAATATTTCAGGGGACCATTCCTTGCGCCCCTCAGGCCGTCATCCTGACCTTCCTTCTTGGCAATAGCTCCGCGTCCCGCGCCCTCAGGCGTACCCTCCCGCCCGTCATCCCCGTGGAACGGTACGACGCCGCCCGGTCACCATCCTCACTCCACTAAAACTTGCTTCATCAAAATGCCACCGCTTTGACGATCAAAGAGCCTTAACTTGAATGACCACCCTAGGTTCTTGCCTCCCCTGTCTAACCATATCTTCATTAAGGAATTTCAAATGAGACGCCTGTCACAATGGCTCGTTTGTTCAGTTTTGGCTTCCGCTTGCACCGGGGCCTTTGCCGCTTCAGCACTCACGCCCCAGCAGTGCAGAGCCTATCCATTCGTTCGTCCCAAGGGACCGCTTACACACAAAATGCTCATGGATGAATTGTCCGAACTCGAGTCGGTCGGTTACGAGCCGTCGGCCGGAGACGAGGGAAACTATCCGGACGACATCGACACTGCGCAGGCCAAGCTAATGCAGAAATACCGGCATGATTGTCTTGGCGCGTCCCAAACCACGACGGCAAACCAACCGTAACCCAACCACGGTGCCCGCGTGAGACATGCCGCGCTGAACGACCTTCACAAGCAGTCGATTGTCCTGCATGCACCGCTATGCAGGACACATTCGACAGTCCGCTGACGGGCAGGAACCGTCCGGGAACCGGGGTCGCGAAACGGGTGTATGACACATAATGGTATCGCACCCATCTCCGGGTTCAGGGCCGCGTCAACCGCTCAAAATACGAATATTCCTATCCACCCCCAGCCCCCCCTCCGATTGGCACGGACCTGCACGCTTGAGTTCATGCAGGAGCGCGTGCTCTGCACGATAGAAACCATCGCCTTAGTTTGAGCGTACTTTTTCGACAGACGAGCACATATTTCGTGATCCCGGGGACAAAGCGAAGCGAGTGTAAATGGCATTCGCCGCGATGAACCAATCGTCCACGTGCAGCAGTTCGTCCTACCTTTAGGACACTGTACAAGGCCATCAGGCGGTGCGTGGCGTTTGCATAGGTTGGCGAAGCGTATTGAACACAAACGTGCTCGTTCTGCGGCACCAATCCGTTCAGTAGTCGGAAATGTATGGCCGGACTTGGAATAAGGCAGTAGATGTGCAGCGATTGCGGGACGGTACACGACCGCGACACAAACGCCGCCCGGAATATTGCCCGCCAGGGACTTCAAGCGCTTGCCGAAGGATTCCCTAGGGTTTAGCCCGAAGAGGAAATCAAACTCCGCCACGATCAGCCAGACATCTCTTTCTTATCCGCTGGATCGCTCTGCACAGAAAACGCAAAGCAACATTTTGTTTTCCCGCTGACAAACAGCCGTGCCTACCTATCTAACCGCTACCGCCACCACCGAAGCCTCGTAGGACGCGTTACCCGGGGCGCAAACCGCTCGACGATCGCGCAATATCGACCGGTAGCATTCCGCCCGCGGTGATCCTCACTCGCGCCAACCGTAACGACGCCCCCTCTCATCGAGGCCATTCCACCCATTCAGGGACGGCCGCTGTCGAAGCCTATCGTCACACTAGCCAATCGCGGCCACGACCACGCAAATATCGCAGGCCACTTCAAGCCGCCAGCATTTCCACGCATTACACTCGTCGTTGTGAGCCGAGCGGCATCAAACACACCTTTGCATGTGTCGCCCCGCTTCAGCCCCCGCTGCGCATCCAGCTCGAACGCCTCACTGCCACCCATGATGGCGCCCATGGAATCGACGCCTGCATCATCTGCTCGTGGTGGCCTCGAGACTCATTGTGTTAGTGCTTCCTAGCGAACAACATTCCTGAAGCGTTTGCGGTCTGACCAATCAACCGCTCACGCATCAATGCGCTCAAGGCGAACACGCATACCGCCTAACACCCTCTCCGAAACGCACGCGAGAACGCACTGACCCCACACCCGACGTCACAATAACCAAGACTGGCATCTACGTGATGCTCACGCGAACACGGAAGGAAAGCTGCTGCTCAAGTACAAGAACCCGGAAACGAGTGCGCCGCTCACCAAGAGCGGCGCATACCAAGGTTCCCACAACCACCAACTCGCGCCAAGTATCGAACAGCAAACCCGACAACGAGCAAGACGAATGTTAGGCGATCAGCCAAGTTGACAAAAGCGGATTCGGATGAATAGTGATACGAAATATCCGATTCCAGTGAAGTCGTCAAAAGTATGCTGCAGGACCGCCCCGCCTCGCAACGACCAAGAAGATGGCTTCTTGACACCGGGCAATGCCGCGCAAATCCCCGGCCTTGTCCACGTGGCCACAAACAGAGCAGCGCCCCAACGCACCGGGCACGCTATACACTCCTGGCTAAACAATGTTTCACCTATATCCCCCCAGAGATTACCCAATCACAATCAATTACAATATACTATTTTCAGGATTCGGCCAGTCTGGCCCCGCTTGTATGGAGACGTGACTCATGATGGTTTTCCCCTTCCTTCTTTTTTTCGCTGGAATCGTTTCCTTGATGGCCGGCCAACGGCGCCTGTCGATCATCTTTTGGGCAATCGCCATGATCGCAACGGGCGTACTTTTCCACCTTCATGCCACCGATCCCCTGCACCTTGCTTTTTAGACGCCTCACCGAATCGACCAAGCCACAGATCAGCCAAGAAAATGGCAAGCCGTGGCCGCCATGACGCGGCGCCCCATGCCAGCCGCCCCAGCCACACGTGCCAATAGGGCGGACCATCACACTGACCGCACTCCGGGTTCGCTCCTTCGATGCCGGCACGGGCGCCGCTCAATGAGCCTGCCGCCCTGCCCCCCCATGGGCTACGAACGTCCTCGACGCTCGCAGCGCCCGTCGCGCGCCGATCTACACTCAATTCGGCCCCGATACCTGTTCACACATGACATGCGATCTGGCAAACGAAGCTGAATTTCGGAATTGTCCCAGCATATATCAGCCATATCTCATGGACGGAACTTCAGCGCAGATCAATACTAGAAATGTGCACATGGCTGTTCGGTGTCATGCCTCGACTTGGCGCATGATTCGTTGCCGCGCGCTTCAACAAGTCACGTTTCGTAGCAGGCCGGTTCCAGCGTGCACGTGAGCATCGGCACGAATTTGTCACTGAATGGAGATACACCTTTGACCCCGGCACATTTGCTCACCTGTCGCGTTAGCATCCCGATTGACGGCGTCACGTGCAGTTCCGACGGCCGCTATCGCATTACGCTGGATGGGCAATCCCGTGTGGTGGCATACCATGTCGACACAAATCACTGGTTTCTGCTTGAGTCGTCAAATCAGGCGCCATACGGTCGGGTCATGACGGTGCCGGTGCGACGAACATCTTCCGGCGCTTGGGAACGAGGCAGAGGTACTGCCCCGCCCCTTGCAGGTGCGCATCATGAAATATGCTTGCCGTCACTCATTGAGGCGCCACAACATACCCGCCCGGTACCGAGGATTTTGCATTTCATTTGGATTGGCGACGCCCCGCTCCCGGACGCACTCGCGAGCCGCATCACCCAAAACGCCGAACGATGTCCTGGATTTCAATGTCGGCTGTATCTGGATACCCATGATCGCACGGCACGTGAGCGCATGATTGGGCAATTTCAAACGACGCCGCGCATGACGCTAGTCGACCTGCAACACGACCTACGCTTCCAGGCCTTCCGGCGGTCGCCGCTTGGCCAGTTCTATCGGCATTTCGCCAGCTCGACGGGAAACAACTACAGCGCCGCTTCGGATATTCTGCGAGCGTACCTTCTCCATCGCGACGGTGGACTATATCTGGACGTGGACGATGTTGTCTCCTACCCTGTACCCGCCCTTCGTGACTTGCTGGCCGGGCCACGCGATGTCTTGCTCAATCGCATGGTGACGGCAGAAGAGTATGGCTTCAGCGGTTACCCGAGTTCAAACTTTGCTTGTCACCCGGGCAACCCAGTGCTCGCCGCATGGCTTGACGAAATGACCCATCGCCTGATGGGCGCATCCCGGTTCCTGCAGCAGCCGCGGCCATGGAAAACAAAATCCCAAGCCGACCACGGCGCCCTGCTCGAATACATTTCGACGATCTTCCGGCTGGTCGGTCCGGGTGCATTCAACGATGCCCTTCGCGCCAGCCGCCCCGACTATTACTACATCGAGCGGGATCTGGTCAGCGCATATCGCATCGCGACCGTATCGCCTGCGGAACCACGCTTCGTGTTTGACCGCTACTTCGATGCCATGCATGTGGCCAAGGCCTTTTATTTACCTTTTGCCGAACCGGAATTCGATGTCGCGATCGGAAGTGCTCATAGCTGGAATCCAACCGTGGCGACAAGAGGGGAACACAATGCCCCCCTTCATCAATCAACCTTAAGCGGCGTTACCTGAACACCATTCGCCGCAAGGCGCGACTCCGGATCCTGGCGACATGGTTTCAGCCATGGTCGTGCCAGGTAGATCTGGTGGACAGCATGAGCATATTCACTACCCAAGGATGGCGTGCGTGAATGATAGGCCCCGACCGCACGCCATGTTGGCCCATATTGGTTGACTGCATCACGAAGCAACGCCGCCCCGACGTCCGCATTGACGGCTGGATCCTGAAGCTGCTTCAAATCAATCCCCTCGCGACGTAAGGTCGGAAAGTGGATCGAATTAATCTGCATGATCCCAACATCGACCGTTCCATTTGCATCGTGATTCAATGCATCCGGGTTAAGGTGAGATTCGTAATACGCAATCGCCCTTAGTACATCCGGATTCACGTGATACCGTTGTGCTGCATCCGTGATGCAGTCCGCATGCGCCTGGCCAGCCATGCACAATCCGATCACCAATGATACCCCTACCACACGCCATTTGATGCAACGCTTGTATCGATTTACAGCCACGCCCCACCTCTATTGGTAAAATATTGCACAAACCAATTTGACGAACCCATCATTAGAAAGTTCATCATTTGCGTGATGATCGAATAGCGACGCGAGCACCACCCCCTCTCACGTATCGCGCCGTCGAAGAACATGCATTTCCTCAATTTTGATATCAGAATGTCTTGGATGTCGGGCCGGAAAACACTGAATCATTGCCACCACGCATCCGTACCGCGATTCTCCCGCATTCCCCATTGAACAGGCGCCACAACGATCGAACCAACCGCCTCATCGCTGCCACGCGGTTCGCAAATTACACATCGCCCTGTCCTCGACAATGAATTGACCAGGCGCACCGCCCACATGAGGTGAAGACTCGCTCATGGGTTAAATATGCATGGATAATTCATCTTTTTTGTTTTACAATCCATTTCATGGAGATCACTTATAATGCAACCCTAAACAAACGAAATATTGCCGCGCATGGCATTCCTCTCGTCCATGCAAGACTTCTCGAATGGGAAACGCTCCGATGCAAACGTGATGAGCGACACGGTACCGAGGAAGTACACTATATCGGCTACGCTTACATTGGCCCACGACTCTTCTGCGTTGCTTTCATCGAATCAGCACGCCATCGATATGTGGTGAGCCTGCGAAAGGCATATTGCCGAGAGACGCTTCACTATGGCGATGTTAAACCGATAACCATCACACCGACACCAGAGGAGGAAATCGCAATCCGCCATGGAATTTCCGTGGATCCAGACACCTACGAACTGTGTGAAACCGAGTTCGAACTATTGCAATCGCGAGGATTTTGGATCGGGAATCGTGCAGCAGAGCCACAAGAGGCAACTCCCAATGCACAAATCGATCCGGACCTACTTGATCGATTTAAAGCCAGTGGCCCCGACTGGCAAACACGGATCAATGCCGTCTTGGCCGAATGGTTGAACGCACACTCCCCACAAAAATCTGCAAATGACATTGCCATTTAATATATAACTTATATTTTCATGTTCATCCATGCCGACACTAAAGAAATCACGAGATGCGCACGCCCGGCACCACGAGTGCTCATCGCCTTCGCCGGCACGAACCAGCCCCCCATCCCGATCATGGACGACCCGAGATCGGGCATGCCATATGCGATGAGGTCAATGGGCCCAAATGCTTGGTCTGCTAGTTGCTGCTCCGGTCATTTCACATCCGTATCGCTTAGAAGACCCGTGTCAGGATGCGACTGTGGCACATGAAGCTGACGACGCGTCCACACGTAGTCGAAGTTCTTATGACGGCCCTTATACAGATATCCCGGTAATAAACCGATCGGCTTTTGACCGCTCACCTTGACTCGAACCCCCGTCCCATCTGCCAATTCCGCAATGCCCGCCGCCAGTTTCGAGTTCGTATTGACGTGTGCCCGGCCAACTAATGCCACCCATTTTCCGCCGCCGATGGCGGCTTGGTGTTGTCGAATGGTGGCCGCGCCAAAATAATTCATTTTCCGCAGCCGGGGAAGGCGGTCCACCTCCTCTGCGGTCAGGAAATCGGGCGGTGTCGCTATTAACGGGTCATAATAAGCAGCGATACTGTCGATCGCCCTAACCGCGACGCTCTGCGTCCGAGCCTCGCCGAGCAGAGTTTTATAATTGTAGGCCACCGATTCAGGTCTGCCGGTCGTGCGTTCATCCACCCAAGCCTGCAACGTATGGGACAAGGGTGCAGCAGGCGACGCCAAGTAGGCGTCGATATCGGACTGGTGAAGGTCAGCCAGGAAACCCTCGACATAGAGGGTCCGCACGCCCTGCCGTTTGAGCTCGGCCATATTTTCAATCAGCAGTTGCCGACTTGCCGGCTGGTCGTGTAGCTCCCCCAGTACGATGCCTTCCTTTCGGGCGAACAGCGCCGCAAAGGATTGCGCATCCGACAGATCCGCCGGAAGAACAGGGGCTTGCGCGCGTGGAGTCCGGGGTAGGCGTGACAAGTAATCCTTGGCTGCATTGTCCAGACGATCAGAAAGCAAACGGATCTGGTCACGCCCTCCCCGTTCCGCGTCGTTAAGTTCCTTGTCCTCGATATGCTCAAGCGCACGTCTCGCACTCGGCGGAAAATCGGAGACCTGAAAATTTTCCAATTCGACAGTCGTCAGATCACTCGGATCCGACGGCAGTAATTCAAACGTCAGTTTGCCGTGGCGTCCCCCGAGGCCTACCTCACCGATCACCGCCAATCGCTCGGCGAGCGTTTCCGCGCGAAACACTCCGTCCTCCAGACGCAAGACGAGCCAACGCTCCCTCGCGCCAAGCACAAACCGGTTTGATGTGCCGCGCCACTTCCTGATTTCCGCGAAGCGTCCGCCAATTTTGAGATACCGTGTGCCATCATCCCTTTGGCGGATTCCCATTCGATCAGGAGGCCCCAATTCCTCGCTTGTCACGCCGGGCGAAAACATATCAGGTGTGACCCGACCTACCACCTCCGACGAAACATGTGTCGATGTTTCTTGCTCGGGAATCCAGTGCTTCCCGTCCCATTCGATCACACTGGCTTCGCTCAATGCCTTGAGATGTGTACTCACTCTGGCCTGGAAATACTCGCCGTCTGGGCTGAAACCGGCGTTTTCCACGTCGCCGAGACCGCCCGTCACAGCCATGAGCGCCAGGTTGACCGCATCCGAGAGTGCCGCGCGCAACCCTGATCGGCGCTCGTCATCGGTATCCGCCTCGATCGCCTTGTCGATATGCAGCCCAAGACTGACGAACGGCGTTACCGGATTGGGCATCACAAAATTCACCGCGTCGATGTAATCGGTCCACACGTCCTGCGACACTTCGGTATCAGATTTGACTGCAAGATCCAGATCCGAATAGCTGCGGGCCCTCTGCCGTTCGGCCAGTTGCCGAAACAGACTCGCGCTCGCCAACGCATAGCCAGCCCGCCCCACCCTGCGCTGACCGACATGGCCATCGGATTTGGCAAACTGCGCAAGCCAATGGTCGACGCCAGCCTTGAACATGCCGTCCTGCCGGTCGGACAACGAAAAGTGACGCGCTAATTGACGCCGCTTGCCGACATCCCGACAGCTTTCGACAAACCATTGCCGCATGTCGTTCTCCTGCGCAAAAGCGACGAATCGCGCATCCGGGCGGTCGCGTCGTGGCAAATAGAGCACAATGCGTCCGGTACTTCGATCCTGAAAGGTCAGCATGTCGGTGGCAAGATATCCATTCACCTCGACAAGTGCGACCTCGATGCGACGCGGGGAATCGAGATAGCGTACCCCGCCTAGCACACACTCGACGTCCGGCGCTGTCAGATGGGGCGCTACATGCTTTAGATCGCGCGCCAGCGCGACGCCGTTGTTGATTTCCTGAAGATTCTGATGTTGCCATCCCGCATCGAGCTTGGCTTTCGCCACCTCATAGAAATCGATATCCCACACCAGTTTCATCAGCGTCGATGGCTTGACGCGCACTTCATTAGCGTGATCGAAACGGTGTCGCCCCGTCGAATTCCCCTCATATACGCCTGCCAAGGCATCAAGACTCCAGGGATTTTCCTGGTCATGTGCAGGAAAGTTCGTCAGGAGACATGCCGTCAACGTGCGTTCGTCCAACGGCTTGACGCCATGTCCCCACCCGGTCACCGCCGCCCCGTCCTGATACCCGAGCTCGAAGCGCATCAAATAGGCGTCGTCGGGGTCGACTTCGATGCCTAACTTCTCTCGAATGGCGCGCTGCATTGTCGTACGCGCGAGCGCCCAGATATCCGGAAAAGCGTCGTTCAGACGCCGGTAAAATGCATCAACGGCCGAGAAATTACCGCTCGATAGCGGCTGCGACTGAATGCGGTCCCAGCTCGTCCAGTCGGGATCCGTCATCTGTGTGGGGTCCTCGGTGCCCACTTCCGCGATCCGTTGCTCGTCCACGACCGGCAATACGACCTCGGACATTTCCGTGCTGTTTCTCGCACCCTCCGCGTCCGTCACAGTTGCGCTCATCCTCAACGCTTGGTCGATGTCCGATCCACGAGAAGCATGGCGATCAAAACGCCAGCGCCAACCATCCCAATGAACACGGTAACGCGGACCATCCGATGCGTGACGGTCAAACACTTCACATCGAAGCGTGCCGTCGGCGCTTTGCTTGACTTCAGCCGACACCAACGCGCCTCCCATTTCGATCACGTCGTACCGCTCCGGATTGGCGCCCAACTGCGCCTCCCCCACCGCGTAAAGTCTGGCACCTCCGGGCAGCAAGTTCTTCGATTCGATGTAACTGCTACCCCGCTCAAAAGGAACGGCTAGTTGTCGCAACATGCTGACTTCCGCCTGATTGAAAACGGGAACACCATTGCGCTTCCAGGTGTGCCAGGTCTTCGACAATGGCTCGACGTAGAGTTCATTTCCTGGCCGCACACGTCGTTCCACAGGATCGAATTCCAAGGTGGATGCAACGCATCCTGCCTGCGCTCCGCCGTCTTGATGACTCACGGTCCCATGCGGGCAATGCAGTTCCACTACACAGGGCTGGTTTTCGATCCAGACATAGGGGCGCCCGTCAATGCGGCAATCAACCTCGAACTCATCAGGCAAAAATGCCGCCGCCGCGTGCCCCACTGCCACACGTCCCTTGCTGGTACGCGGATTCAACTCAACCCATTTCGGCCCTGCAGGCGTATCGGCAACATACTGATTACCGTTCACGTGCGACAGTCTGGCCCAATCTTCCGGAAAGCCCATTTCCAGTAGCAGCGAATAGCTGATTCCAGTATTGGCGTCGCGCAAGACAAAGGTACCGCCCAGCGGGGTTGGGGCCAGCCGGGACTGACCAGTTGAGCGGGACTCTGCAACGTCAGCGACAGGCAAGCCCGGCGATGAAGCGACAACGTTCAGGAACCGACCCGCTTCCGGCCGCCATTGACTACATGGGTTGTCACCATAGGGGTAAGCCAGCCGCCCCTCATAATGTTGCACAAGCAGTCTCGCGGTCGCCGGAGGCAACCCGAAGATCGCGATATCGAGCGCCGCTCGGGCAGTTGGATCGTCGGGGTTGTGCCGAATCGCGGAGAGTGGCGCATGCGATACGATCACCATCCCTTTTTGTCGCCCCTGCGGGGTCCAAATCTCGTCAAAAATCGCGCATCTGGATGGATCGGATACCCCCTCAGCACGCAGCGTATCCCGCTTAATTCCACTGCCTCGGAACGGTTGCAGCGTGAGCGCCAACTCGTCGGCCTGGAACTCCGACAAAATGCCGGCGCGCTCCCATTGCCCGATCAACTGACGCAGCGCACGTTTGCTATCATCGAGACCGTTGGCTGCTTGATCCCCACCCTCGAACGACGTAACACGGGCGGACCGCCGGGGAACTGCTTGCGCCATCGGAAAGCGTAGGGGGTCCTGCGCGGAGGCCCACCATCCGGCGGCCCTGTCATACCACGCGATATCGCGTGGCAAAGCGGCATCGCCAAGTCTTGCTCCGGCAGCTGACGGCGATGATCGATGAGCTGCCATTCTTGAAGGAAGATCGCCGGCCGCGCAATCCAGGCGACGACGGGTTTCCGACCGAACCGATCCAGTATTCCCTGGCGCTTCTCCCGCTCGCAACAACAGGCCGGGGGTGACATTCGAACCGCCCCTCACCTCGCTTCCTTGACGCAATTGCCGAGTGTTCGGATACTTCGAGCGACCAGTCAAATGCGCCTCATGGCGATTGAACCGCGCATCGTACCAACCTGCCGCCTTATCTCGATAATTCGCATCGAGCGAATCGATCTGTACTGCCGTGGATCGGTTCCGGCACCGCTCCATGGTCGATGCCAATCCAACCGCCGGACTGTCAACGACCACGATATTCGTCACCCAGGTCAACGCACCGAGCAAGGCACTCGCCTGCGCCTGCGCCATCGGATTACCGGGTACGCGGGCCAGTGCGTCAATGCGCCGCTGGTTGGCACGATTGCCGATATAACATTGGGACCGGCTGTAGTGACAACCGGTATTTTTTCGGTATTGAACAAGAGATAACGGCACCGGACTTTCCTCCCGCGGCTGCGCCAGAAACGACAACACTATTGACCGCGATGCCCAATCTCGCTATCCGTTTCCACTCCTGTTCTCGCGCCCCTCACCTCTGCGAACGTTGGCCCCTCTCACGCTGCATACGAGCGCCGTCGCCCGGAAAGACCTGGCGTCCGCAAAGAGTCGGAAAATTTCCTCTCGACCTGTCCGCAGGATGGGGAAAATGCGAGATCATCGCGACGTGAAGCGGCGGCTGGTTTCCGCCACCACTGTATTGCCGACCATTGAATGGAGCTCAAATACTCATCACCCGCTGATTAGCCGCGTCCGGTCGTATGCTCACACGATACGAGCGGTGAGCAAGGCTGCCACATCGCCAACGGTGTTCAGCCGAAAAACGTCGTCGGTCTCCAGCACGATCCCGTAGCGATCCTCGAGCGCCATCGCCATGTCCAGCAATTCCAGCGAATCCATTGCCAGATCCTCAATCAGCCGCTGAGAATCACAAAATTCTTCTGGATCTCTACACAAAATTTCCCCAAATAGAACCTTGACGTCTCCCGCCGTCTTAGACACTACACTTTGTTCATTCACGTCGTCCCGTCCTTCATAAATTTTCCACAATGAGGCAGCCTCCCCAGACGGAGTATGGCTCGCCTTCCCGTGCCGCTTTACATTAACTGCTGCTCTTGACGCCAGTTGCGCCAGAATTCGTGCCGTAACGAATCCCGCCTGCACTCGTCACCACCTGAGAATCCCGCTTTGGCCGCGATGTCTCCTGTTCAGCACGCACGCCTTCATTACGCTCAGTATCGGGCTCGCTGCTTGCTTCAGCGCTTGGGGACTCGTTCGTCCGCTTGCCCTCATTCAACAGGTCTAGGAGGCGATCAGACGGCCGCTTAACAGTTTCAGCCCCTTTCTGAATTCCCTTAAGTTGGTCAATGACGCCAACCATCAACTGCTGCATCGCCCCATCCATTCTCGTACCGTCCGTCTTTTGCGCGAATCGATCGATTCGTGGAGTCCGCCCCTTGAGACTGGGTGACTTCCACAACGGTGGCTCCGGAGCGGGGGGTGGGGCGGGGGGGGAGAAACTCGTCGATTCCGTCGATTCATTTTCTTCCTGAATCGGTATGGCAGCACTCACATCGCTTTCAGTTTGCTCGCCAAGCAATTCAGCCCTGACATGCTCAGACTCGCTACGCTGTTCGTCCCCAAGCTTCAATGGCACCCGCTTGAGTGGACGTGCCAGTTCGCGACCTATTTCTTGCTCCCTCGAATCAATCATCCGCATCACTGGCGCAAGCGCTTCCTTGACTGCGTCGCCGAGCGATACTTTGATTTTTGGAGCGAAATTAATTCGGGGAGATCCAAAATTCTTGCATTGATTGAACAGTTGCCCCCCCATCCTCGCCCCATATGGCGAAGCTGGATCCTGACCATCTGGCGACATTCTCGGGTCATCAGGCCCCAGCGATTTCCCTCTCTCGCTTTGAGAGGGCCGCTGATCATTTCCATCGTTATTCGAACTCGAAAACAAAGGTCGAATAAATTTTTCCAAATCCCCGCACGCATCCAGCACAGTGTTAATCTGACCTATCGAAACGTCATGATATTTTGAATATCTCGCACTATCCAGCCAAGACGCCATCTGAGTCATATGATGCGTATACCACGCATCCGCCATCTCAATTATTTTTGAGGTCAGCTCCCTGTTTTTCAAATATGGCTCCTTACTCAAAATATGCTCGACGATGTGATCGTCGATTCCGGCATGATAGGATTCCATAATTTCTGAGCGATCTTTCATGAACCATTCGTGCACCGCCTTGTTTGCGGCCGCGAATGCATTGCTCGTCTCGCCATGCTGAAACCCCATCTTCAGAGGATGTTTTTCGAGTGATGCTTGAGCGGACTTCAGAAATTTCCCGAGCGCCTGAGTGACCTCTTTGGGAATTTCTACCGTTCCCTGCCGGGACGCCGCGTATACCACGACGGCCAACGAGGTCAGTTGATTGCGCTCGATCTGCTGAATATTCCCATTCAAGAGCTTCACCAACTCACCGCCCGTTTGGCCATCAACATGGGCCAACGCCTGCTCGCGATAGAAATCATTCCAACTCCTCGCGCCAGGGTATGCGCCATCGGACACCCTAGCCTCCGAAGGCATCGTTTTCGACGTGTTACTGCTCACGCCATTCAACTGGTCGCTAATCTTCTTCGGATGCGCATCGCTGCCCCCCCCAGATATCTTCGACATCAACAGTCGAGGGGAATCCGGCACATTGCCGACACCCGTGATGGGCGAACCAAAGGATCCATCTCGCCCGAAAGAACCGGACATCGGTTTAGATACGTGACTCCCATGGATTGCCGTCATCACCCATTCCTATCACAAATCAAACACAAAATGCCACGCACTAGTTCGTGCGTGGCTCGTGCAATTAACACGCCACAGTCGAATTCAAATCTGCAAATATTGCTTATCCGTGTCGATCATCGATTGAACCGTGCTACTTACGACCTTTACAAGGTTATCGAAATTAGAGTTCACATGCGAATATTTTTCCGCAATTGTCTGACCCGCATTCTCCAACTGGCTCTCCAACCCCTGAAAGCCAGCCCACCATGCCTGATAAGCCGCAGGATTCATGTCGACAGTGCCCCCATTATTCATATCACTTAATGGCTTCCACATTTGGTGCACAATCGAGTCATCGTCCGTATTCAGCGAGACGTTTCCGTTTCCGTCTACTGAAATTACAGACGGAATAAGCGACCCCAACTCCTCTTTAAATTGATCCACATTATCTACATGCAGAATTGTGCCACCCATGCTACTCATAATATTCCAAAGATCATTTTGAGCATCCTCAACATCAAACGAAATGCTCTTTCCATCCGATGATGAGTGTATATAGCTTGCAATGTGTGCCATGTAGTTACTTATCTTTTGAACAAGCTTCATGACCGCCTCGACCACGAGCTCCAACTTATTCAACTCGTCCTGCCCCGCCTCCATGGTGTGATTCAGACCATCGATGATGTCCTGAAACGGATTGTCATCACCCACATTCGACTGGCCAGTCGCCGCTTGACTTACTTTGGCATGCGAATCCAAGTTGCCGTACTTGGCGTCGAGCACCTGAATATCCGCTGCTACACGACCAATCTGCTTGTCGCGCTGCCTACGGCACGCACGCATCGCCAGCGCCAGTCCCTTGAACCGGCTTTCAAGATCATTGCCGCCTTTCCTGGCCCCGTTGCCTTTCAACAGATCGAACAACGCATCCAATTGCCACTGGAGCGAATCCTTGGCGACTCCACCTTCCTGCGTCGTCCGCGCTGCTTCCAGCACACCTTGCGACGCTACGTCCACCCCATCATTCGGGCGACGCAGCATCGTGGCCGCCATGCCACCTTGTCCAGCTACTACCGTAGTCATATTCATCTCCAACAGTCAAATCAAACCGGAAACGCGCCCTGTCACTCAGTCGGCAAAGCACGAACCCAATCCAATCAGAAATTCCTGCCGATTGCGGCCGCGAATCCAGCGCGGCTCCAAACCCCGACCAGTCCAGGTGGCCCCGCTGTCCGGATCGCGATATTTCGGCGCGATCTTGCGGGGTTTCAACTGGCGCTGCAGCTCCTGCAGCTTGTCCCGACCATAGATTTCCACAACCTGCAACCCGTACTGCTCGACTTTCGCGCGCACATCACTGAGCACCACATCCCGCTCCTGTGATTGCACGCGCTCCACTTCTCGCGCCAACGCTTCGGCCTGCGCCTTGAGCTGTTCGTAATCCTTCATCGTCCTAACATTCCTTGATTCATGTGGGCCGCACCGGCGCTCTTGTGGACCACCCGGCGCGGAACGCCGACAAATTTATTTTCCGACGCACCCGAGACGATGACTTTCAACTACTGCTCATTGCGGAAACACCTCGCGTCGGCTGCCGCCCCCGACCGAAGTCAAAGGCGGCAGCCTCCCGCTTTACACGATCTTGCTTGCCACGACACTGCCGAGATCGCTCTGCTGGCCCACCAGCGCCCGAACGACCGCCAGCATGTCTTCCTGGACCGTCTTGACCTTTCGGGCGCTATCCTGATGCAGGTTGCCCACCTGGCCCCACAGCTCGGCGAAACGGCCATCGATCGTCTCTTCCGAACGGTCCTCGCTCTTCGCCAGATCCGCCGCCGCGCTCGCCTGACGGTGGGCCATTTCGCCAACGGCCGACATCAAACGGGCCCGCGCGTCGCATCGCCGCATCTCGACGTAGTTGAACTCGTGATTGATCTGATGCGCACGCTGTGCCACGCGATGGCGCTCGGTTTGCCCCGCGATCGCCTGCGAGTGCTTCCAGCCCGGCTCCGACGGACTCGGCTCGACGCCGACCATCTGACGCTCGGCCGCCTCCTCCTCGGAACGAGCCTGATCCGCACGCTCGGCTGCCGCATTGCGCCGCTCAACCGCCTGCTCACGGTCCTGGCCGATCTCACCGTTTGCCATGCCCGACTCACCGAGCGGTTCCTCGAGCGGCTGGAGCGGCTTCAGCTCCACTTCCCGCACCTCTTCATTGATCGCTTGACGCGACCCGAGCAGACCCTTCTGCGCATCCAGCGTCAGTTCTTCGTTGGCATTCGCCCGGCCCATCTCCTCGGTGAGGGACGTCTCGTTGATTTTCAGGCCCTTGAATTCCTGCACGGCCGAACCCACGCAGAAAGCACCCTGCAGCACCGCTCCGGAGATCGCTCCCTCAAGCTCATCCTGCCCCTGCTTGATGATTTCCTGAGCCTGCTCTTGCGTGACCTTGAGCTGGGTAACCGCCATGTCTGCGCCCATCTTCTGGAATGCCCGACCTTCGGCGAGCAGGGCGGACTGAAGGGCAATAATGACATCGAAGCCGTCATCCACGGTCGAATTGCCAAACAGACCGACCTGGTCTTGCCCACGCACAGGCTTCGGCGTCTCGGCGCTCGAGTGAGCCGATTTCGCGCCCGCCTGACCCGTTGCGGCCTCCAGGGCGCGCTTGAGCACTTTCAGTGTGTCGACAGATGCCGGCACGATGGGCCGTGCCAACTCGGTTCCGGTGCCGCCCGTTGCCCGATGCGCGGCGCCAGCTGCCGCC
>NZ_LOSU01000059.1:0-639 GCF_001522185.1 Burkholderia sp. RF2-non_BP3
CCGCGGCTTCAACAAGACGCAGGGCGAACTGCTCGTGCTCGACGACGCGAACCTGTCGCTGCGCGAAGGCGAGATCGTCGGGCTGCTCGGCCGTTCGGGCTCGGGCAAATCCACGCTGCTGCGGATCATCGCCGGTCTGATCGAGCCGACCGGCGGTGAAGTGACCTACCTCGGCAAGCCGCTGACCGGCCCGGCCGAAGGCGTCGCGATGGTGTTCCAGACCTTCGCGCTGTTTCCGTGGCTGACCGTGCTGCAGAACGTGGAAGCCGGGCTGGAAGCGCTCGGCGTCGGCGCGCGCGAGCGGCGCGAACGCGCGCTCGCCGCGATCGACCTGATCGGTCTCGACGGCTTCGAGAACGCATACCCGCGCGAGCTGTCGGGCGGCATGCGTCAGCGCGTGGGTTTCGCGCGCGCGCTCGTCGTCGACCCGACGATCCTGCTGATGGACGAGCCGTTCTCGGCGCTCGACGTGCTGACGGCCGAAACGCTGCGTACCGACCTGCTCGACCTGTGGACGCAAGGCCGCATGCCGATCAAGTCGGTGCTGATCGTCACGCACAACATCGAGGAAGCGGTGTTCATGTGCGACCGGATTCTCGTGCTGTCGTCGAACCCGGGCCGCGTGATCGCCGAAATCAA
>NZ_LOSU01000060.1:0-33748 GCF_001522185.1 Burkholderia sp. RF2-non_BP3
GTACCTGCGTGTTGATCGCGAATGCGTCGGCCACCGCAACGATGTGCGCAAACCATCGATTGACGAGCGGGTCGGACTGTTGAGGCTCGTTAATTCTGCTACTCGGGCGCGTTAATTTTGCTAATCGAATATCCGCTATTTCGTTGATTTCATTGGACAATATGAGTGTCGCGCGACCAATCCGGCTGTTGCTCTCATGCAACACATCGATGATCGCCGTTCACTATTTCTGCCAATGCTTCTCACGGGTTCGTTGATTGTACTAATGTAGGTCGATCAGACTGACATGTGAATCGTCATGCCCAAGATCACCGAAAGTGCAGTCCGCGACCGTGAGACGATCATTGCTGACCTACTCCGTCCGCTTGGAACCCGGCCACTTTCGAAAACTCAGGCGCTGCAGGCAGCAAAATTGCTCGACGTACACTGGACAACGGTCTACCGCCTGCGAAAGCGGTTTCTGGCAGATCCCGTTGCCAGCGCGGTCAAGCCTCGCGAACGCGGCCCCAAGGTCGGCAGCCGCCGCCTGGGTAGCCGAGCCGAAATGATCATCGACGAAGTGCTTACCCACTGGCTTCCTGGTCAGCGACTGCTGGCTCATCCGCTGGCCGACCTCACACTCGAGATCCAACGCCGGTGTTGCGAAATAGGCGTGACTCCCCCCGGCCGCCGTACCGTCTCCCGTCGATGGGCCGCGCATCGCGAGGCCGAGAACCTGGCACATCCCACCAAGCCGCCCGGGAACTTCGTTGTGGAAAACCCGATGGATGTTGTACAGGTCGATCACACACAGGCGGACGTTCTGATCGTAGATACGCTGTCGCGTCGTCCAATCGGCCGCCCTTGGCTATCTCTGGCGATCGACGTCGCCACCCGTTGCGTGGTGGGTTTCCATGTCGGTATGGAGCGCCCTGGGGCATCCACCGTCGCGCTGCTGCTCACACGTGTAGCACTGCCCAAATCCGCGTGGCTGGAAAGCTTGGGTATACCGGTCGTCGACTGGCCGATGCACGGCGTGCCGAAGGTCCTGCATCTGGATAACGCGGCTGAATTCAAAAGCCGGGCATTACGGACGGGCTGTTCGGAATACGGTATCGATCTCATGTATCGTCCGGTCGGCCGGCCTCATTTCGGCGGCCACATTGAGCGCTTGAACCGCACGCTCATGGAGCGGGTTCACGGTCTGCCTGGGACAACAGGCTCCTCTCCGAAAGGCCGCAAAGCTCGCTCGCCGGAAGAACACGCGGCCCTGACGCTCCACGAGTTCGAACAATGGCTGGCCTTGGAAATCGGACAGCGCTACCACCAGAGCGCACACCGTGGGTTGCATGGTGCGACGCCAGCCAGCAGGTGGACTGCCCTGAACGGCGCCGCGGCAGCACGGACTCCACTTGACACGCCAGAAGCACAATGGAAATTCCTGTTGCAGTTCCTTCCTGTCGTCAGGAGAACGATTCAGTCCGACGGACTCACCCTGTTCCATCTGCGCTACTGGCATCCGGTCTTCTCCGCATGGCGACTGGACCGGCGAGCAGTCACGATTCGCTATCACCCTGAAGACCTCTCGCGAATCTTCATCAGCGTCCCCGACAAATCATTTATCGAGGTCCGGTTTGCCGATTTACGGCACCCGCCAATCTCGCTGCGCGAACAGCGAACGGCCGTCCGGCATTTGCGTGATCAGGGGCAGAAACGGATCTCGGAATCGATGATTTTTCGCGCGATCGAAGAGCAGCGCAGTTTGATCGCGCAGGCACAACGTGACACACGTCATGCAAAGATTCAGAAGTCACGACCGAAGCATCATGCGTTGCGAACGATACCTCAACCGTTCATTCTCAGGCCCGAACCAGCAATCTCCATCCAGCAGACTGAATCCGTCGACTACAGCAAACCAGCGCCAGCTTACGACGCTGAGCTATGGTGAGGTCCATCTTGAAGAGCACACCATTTGGACACCTACTGCCAGCAATCCGAGCGCAGGCTCAACTCGACGCGCAAATTCGTATTCAGTCGCTGTTGCGCGATCGTTGGATCGACTATCCACGCGCCACGCAGGCACTGGACAGTCTCGAGCGCCTACTGGCGACACCACGACGCGAGCGCATGCCCTGCCTTTTGCTGCACGGCGACTCCAATATCGGCAAAACTCAGATCATCGCTAAATTCCGCCGCGCGCATCCTGACGAATTCGACGAGCGACTCGGTGTCGAAATGCGCCCGATCATCTCGATGCAGATGCCGCCGACGCCTGACCAACACCGATTCTACTCGGCCTTGCTGTTCGAGCTTGGTGCCCCGCATAACCCCGCCGCGAGCCTCGCTGTCCTCGAACGACTCGCTCGAGACTTGCTGCGACGGATGGCCCCCAGCATGCTCATCGTTGACGAGATTCATCATCTTCTCGCCGGTACCTACCGGGAACAGCGTGCCGCCCTGAATCTCCTGAAATTCCTTGCCAACGACCTGCGCGCAAGCATCGTGCTCGTCGGGACCGAGGATGCGATACTCTCCCTGCAGAGCGACGCTCAGATGGTCAGCCGCTTCACGCCGTTTGAGATACCGCGCTGGCGGGAAAGTGAAACGTTTCGCCGGCTGCTCTCGGCATTCGAACGGATATTGCCCCTGCGCCGCCCATCTGGTCTTGCGCAACGCGAAACCGCGCAATATGTTCTGGCCGCGAGTGCCGGACTCACCGGGGAAATCTCCCGCATCCTGAACGCTGCAGCTGAACTCGCGATTCGAAGCGGAGACGAAGCAATCAAGCTTCATCATCTTGAACAGGTGCCGACCTGTGCTTCCCAGTAATCTGCGTCCTTGGCCTGTCACCCCCCGTCCGTTCGACGAAGAAGCGTTCGGGAGCTGGTTTGGGCGTATTGCCAGTCGTTATCAGCTTAACGTTATCCAGGCATGGGATATCAACCAACTCGGAACGTTCCCCACCTTGAACAACGCCGGGTGGATCTTGTTTCCTCCCATACCTGAAAGCACACTCCGAGCACTAGCCGCGCTCGGACGCCTGGACGTCGATCGGCTCACGCGAATTCAAACACCTCCCGACTGGATGGTAGATCGTCCGCACCTCCCGTATTGCTTCCGGTGTCTGGTGCTCAATCCAGTTGATGTCACAGCTCCGCGCTGGAAGAGACGTTGGCTCGAGCCGGGGATTACCGTCTGCGACGAGCATGGGACGGATCTAGAGTACGTTCCCACATCGATTCTGCGACGAACACGGAACATGGAGCGGCTCCTTCATTGTGTGAGCAAACATCGACAACGCCTCTCCGAAACACCATGGTACAGGCGCTATTAGCAGAATTAGCGTACCCAGTAGCATAATTAGCGAGCCTCAACACGGACAGTTGCTGGATTTGCCCCTGTATCTCCGGACACGCGCCAGAACGAACTCATCAATGTTGCGAATCAGGTGTTCGACAGATGTCCGTAATGACGCCATCTGCGAAGACCCCGCCCTCCCACATCTGGATTTCTTTCCCGACTGCCAGAAGTGGGGCAACCAGGGCGAAGGACAGAAACTTTACCGGTACATCGTGTTCGTGACCAAGTTCGAGAGCTCGACCGTCCACCAACCAGCGGCAATCGAAGTATTGGCCGTCGATAACCAGCGGGCAACCGAAGTGCATGCCCGGATTTATGGACACCGGCCCATTTCGTCCCCCTTCGGCCGTGGTTCTGAGGCGGAGACGTAGTACCACATCAGGTTGCATCAGATTCCCTCCCGGGCCAAGGTTCGCCTGAACTCACGTGGAGAGCGATACCTCAACGCGCTATGCGGATGCTTCTCGTTGTAATGCTCGAACGCGATAGCGAGATTGCGCGCTGCGCTCGCGGCGTCTGGCTTGGGCATGAACGCCACGTAGTCACGCTTCATCGTCTTCACGAAGCTTTCTGCCATGCCGTTACTTTGCGGGCTGCAGACAGGTGTGGTCAATGGCTTCAGGCCAATGCCAGACGCGAAGACCCGGGTCTTTTCCGCCGTATAGCCCGAGCCGTTGTCCGTCAGCCATTCGATTTCCGTCGGCGCCTTCAGGACGTTGCCAAAGCGGTTCTCAACGGCTGCCAACATGACATCACGCACCACGTCGCCGCTGTGGCCGCCAGTCGTTGCCGCCCAGCTCAACGCTTCCCGGTCACAGCAATCTAGAGCGAACGTGACGCGCAGCGGTTCGCCGTTGTCGCAACGAAACTCGAAGCCGTCAGAACACCAGCGCTGGTTGCTCTTAGCCACTGCGACCTTGCCATCGTGCCGACGCTGCGGCCGTGGTGGAGAGGGCCGGCGTTGTAGCAGCAAGCCGTGAACGCGCATCACCCGATACACGCGTTTGGCGTTCACGGGAGCGATACCCCGGCGCTCCCGCTCGCGGCGCAACATGCCCCAAACGCGGCGGTAGCCGTAGCTCGGCAGCTCAGCGACGGTCTGCCGAATCTCTTCCACCAGTCCGGCATCGTCCGTCTTCCTGGCACTACGTCCATCCAGCCAATCTGCCGGCCTTGCAAGCCTTGCCGCCATGTTCGAGCGCGCTACACCGAGAACGTCGCAGACCTGCTTCACTGCTCGTCCCCCGGCAATGAGGGTGAGCGCGCAATCCATTTTCGCGACTTCGCCACCTCCACCGCCTCACGAAGAATTTCGTTTTCCATGGTCTTTTTGCCGAGCAGTCGCTGAAGCTCACGGATTTGCTTGAGGGCATCGCTCAGTTCCGACGCCGGCACAACTTCTTCGCCAGCACTGACTGCCGAGAGGCTGCCGTCCTGGTAGAGCTTGCGCCAATGAAACAGCTGATTCGGATTCACGCCGTACAGGCGCGCCACCATCGAAACCGTCTTGCCCGGCTCGAAGGTCTCTCTGACCATCGACACTTTTTCTTCTACCGACCACCGCCGCCGGCGCTCGGGTCCCGTCAATACTTCCATCACTTCTTGCTTGGTGTTAGTCAAAAACACAGTCGTATGCCTACCCGTTATTGTAAGTGGGTGACTGTGTCCGGCGTTTCAGGGGGCTGCTCCAGTTGCGTCGCGCACCGGAACGATGGTCGATCCATCTCTGGATTCAAAAAACAAAAATGGCTGCACGAGGCGGACGCAAACGAAACAACCCGGCCGAAGCCGGGTTGAAAGTGCAAAGAAAGGGGCTATCGTGGTCGGTGGACAGCGACTAACTCGACTTGTGTCAATTTCGTCGTTCGCAAGTGGCTACCAATCATTTCTTCTATCATCCTCTTGCCTTCGGCAGTGCGCACGCCCAACGACTCGATAACCTCATCCCTTGATTTTCCACTCTGCGCCAACGCTGGCCCACGATTCGAAATAGCATAACGTTCCAGTGCCGTACGCGCCTTCTCACTTTGCAAACCCAACTCCGTTGCGATCACATCACACGACTCACCATTGCGCACGCGGTCGCGCGCGATGCTGGGAGTCGGACCGGCAGCCACAGCGAACTCCAAGAGCTCTCGAGGCGAGCACGGAGAATATGGAGAGTCCGAAGCTACCGGAGTTTCAGGAATACCGTGTTCCACTGCGACTAGCCGACAAGACGTACCGCGTATCACGCGGGCCGTCGCAATCACCATCGCGAGCTCAAGAGACGAATTTTCCGATGTCGCCTTTCGTAAATTGTCCGCAGCCGCGCGCACAAGTGCGCCCCCTTTTACGTAAGGTGTCTTGCTTTCATCGATCCATGTCGCGACGCGGACAAGGTCATCAGCCCCCCGTAGCTTGACGCAATTCGTCTCATCTGGAGACAGCGGTAATGTTTCCGAGCGCATCGCTTTCGGAAACTGGTCCACACTGCAAGCGATTTTGACAATATCTGCGCGGACCTGATCCGCTCCAGGCTCAGCGTGCTCTATGGCTAACCTGCAAACCTTCTTGAGATCGATATTAGATACTGAAGCACCGCCTATGGGTAACATGGACGCCTCCATTGTCGATGGCTGCACTATCGAGCGGTTGCGCGTACCGCGCTATCGGATATTGATCACCTTGGCACGCGCCCCCGTTCGTGGGGCGGCGGGGCCATCATTAAGCTGCACGAGGCTTAGAAGATGTTTCAAAAAAGAGCGAAAAGGGCTGTAATGGGATGGTCACCCCACCTCGCAGCGAGTAGGCTGCTGAGACCTTTCCTCGGGAGGTCATTGCCAGGGACAACGTCACGATGATTGGGATTGATTTGGGCAAGCATTCTTTCCATCTGCATGGGCAGGATCGCGTAGGCAAAGTCGTGTTTCGCAAGAAGGTATCGCGGAAGCAGCTGCTTGAGTTCTTCGCCGCGTTCCATCCTTGTACTGCTGTCATGGAGGCCTGCGCAGGTGCGCATTGGATGGCACGTAAGCTCAGCGAGTTCGGAAACGCCGTCAAGCTGATCTCTCCGCAATTCGTACGCCCGTTCGTCAAGTGCAACAAAAACGACTTCGTTGATGCCGAGGCTATATGCGAAGCGTGCGTCACGACCATCGATGCGGTTTGTGACACCCAAGACGGAATTCCAGCCGACACTTTCCGCGCCCCATCGAGTTCGCCAAGCTCCGGTTTGCGATCGGGTGTGCACGACCAACCAGATGCATGGTGGATTCCTACTTGAATTCGGAATCAGCCTCCCCGTCGGCCACGCTGTTGTGAAGCGCTTGCCTGCGGTACTCGCCGAGTATCGACTGCCGCCGCGCCTCGGCGCGATCCTTGACCGTTTGCATGAGCGCTTCAAATATCTTACAGAGCAGATTCGCGCTATAGAGAAGGCACTCGAAGGGCAGCTCACCGATGATTCTCTCGGTTGACGGTTACTGACGATTCGGCCTTGTACAGCCCGTTGCTCGTCTCGGTCAGCGCATTATCGTATGAGTCGCCGACGCTGGCCGCAGATGGTTCGCCAGTTCCAGTAGAGCGGGGTGCCAAATTGTCGAGAGTTACTGAGCAAAGACCATATTGTGGTGACGAATGCAGAGTTTTGGACCATGATCGCATTTGAATAGCAATGCTCAGTGAATCGCGAGAAAGTAAAGTTTTCGCGGACCGACGGAGGAGGCAGATATGGACCCTATTGCGCGATCCGTACCATTGAGGGCTGCAGCTACAATTCGAGGGGGTAGTCCGCTTGCCGATATTTTATCGATTCGACGACAGATCGTTGAAGTTGCTTGCCAACAGAGCTTAATGCCAATGCGGGTCGAAGATCGACGAAATGCGGCGGTCCAGCTAAATAGTTGGGGGCGTATTAGGCTGCGTGACGATCTTACCCGGGTAGCGGTAAAGATTAGCGGGCGCGAAATACCTGAGCCTGTCAAACGAAATCTGGTGCGGCTTGCTGGAGAAGCGTTGCGTAATGCGACGGTGGCGGGTACGTCACTGGAACTAGCGGCTGAAATCGCACAAGCACGTGCGAAAGGTGGTGCGCGCTGCAGTGAAGTTGCGTGGGACCACGGAATCTGGCCGATCTATCCTGAGACTACAGGGAACGTGGTTTCGAAGGCCGAATTGTTCCAGGCTCAATTGGAGTTGCAAAAAGGCGTAATCGACGGACCGGCGGGCGAGCGCGTGGCTCGTGGAGAATCGTGTAAGACGGTTGCGCTCGAGCATGGAATCTGGAGCGAGTCGGCGCGGTTGGCACTGGAGCGGAAGGCAATCAATACGTCAGGGGTGAAAATGGCACTACGCGGTGAATCAGCGGCCGCGATCGCAGGGGAACTCGGGATTTGTTCCATACAAGCTCGAACGGAGTTGAGGGACATCGTCGCCTTCATCTATCCGGTGGTGCGAGGCGGTTCAATTGGAGGAATTTCTCAATACTTTTGAATCGTATTCGAGCATACAATTTAATGATGAATCTTGGGATTGGTGGTTGCGCTTAGCTCGACGATTGGAGAGTCAATTTGGAGATTTCCGTTTTCAAATAATTGAATTGATCAACGAATGCAGTTGACACTGCGATTGACCTGAACCTCGTCTACGCCGTTTTTTTAGCTTATGACCGCCTCGTACGGTGTTTTTTATTTTGTCCTATGCTCAGCTTGGCGGCTCGTCTTGGCGTAACCGCTTCGCCGCAAGCCCCGTTTCCCACGGACTACGTCACCTTGCCAGTGTCGGCCAGTCACTGCCGATTCGGCTTACTTCCTCTGGCAGCAGAGGGGGCACGCTCCGGTACTGCAACGTCAACTCCTCCGGAGCCTGCATTCCAAGCAGGCTCAAGCAACTCACCTCCATACGGGCGGGCTACGCTGGTTGGGCGTACTATACGTGATGTCCGTCACCCAGATCTTGTTTGCCAGCCCAACATCGAAGTTGCGTTTAACGAGATTCGGCGCCAACACGGATGGCTTGCCAGCGGCGTAGTGCCGCGTCCGATAGCCATGTTGCGACATGATGTTGTTTTCTCGCATCAGGCGGCCAACGCGATGCTTGTTGCACGTTTCTCCGGCCTCCCTCAGATCTTGAAGAATTCGGGGCGCTCCGTAAATTCCGTGACTGGCCTTGAAGGATGCGCGAATCAAACGCAGGAAACGTGAAAATTCCTGCGTACGATCAGAAATCGGTATTTGCAACCAAGCGTAGTAGCCGCGCGGAGTGACACACATGACCTCGCACAATGTTCGAGTGCCAGTTGGTTATCGACTGCCTACGAAATCATGGGAACTCCAGTGAAGCTGGTCGATCGTGAATTGAGTCATGAACCTATTCCGGGAACCGGGAGTCAGAGCGCGGTATCTTCTGCTGCGTTTTCGGGAATTTGTGGAGAGCAAGGATGGTAGTGGGTAGGATTGCTTGTTAATATTTTTATGAGTCTATCTTCTAGTAGGCCATAGTATCTATCCCTCGGATGCCATGCGTTGCCGGGGTGGTGAAGTGTCTCGTAATTTCCGGTTCGTGCGAATGTTTTATTGGCGATATGACTCAATGCTGTCGCCATTTGACCTGGCTTGCCGCGGTACAAGGCGAGTCTTGCATATGCCGTCGAATGATTGAATGCATGTGCTCTGACGTGCAAGATCGCGCGGTTGATGAAGTTCATGACAGTGTGATCCTTGTTCCATATTGAAAAGATGGCACGGCGCATCGGCGATTACCGACTGAAGTCGTGCTTCGAGCTCCCCCGCGACTCACTCGAGTCATTGGCGACGCTGATCATGCGCAACCGACGGAAGCGGAATCAACTGCTCTTAATGGGGGGGAATTTGCTAGCGGATTAATCGACATTGTGATATGGGTTGAACATTGATTGTCAAGATTTGCGCATCAGCCTGGGTATGCCACTACCCTAAAGAGCTGGGTTTTGTCGCACGAATTGTTCGATATGCGAGGCCATGTCCCTTGATTGCAGGTTGCAATGCAATTTTGACCGTGAATCCATTGTGACGTTCATGCATATGGGATTTGCGTGAGGTGAAACTCGATAATCTCCTTTCTCGGAGGCATTTACCCCACTCGCTTTCTTTGGAGGAAGGCGAGGGCCTGGAGGTTTCGGCTGGCCCAGCTTTGCCGGGAGAGGTGTCTAGAAAGCGAGTAGGGCGGTCATCGGTGTCGCGCGTATGCATGGCGGCAATGCGGCGGGCGGTTGGCGATACGGCGTGCAAACATTGCCTTTCCAACCACGCAGCTTGTTGGCACCGACGCATGAGGTGTGGACTCCAGTGCCTGCCCACGCGACCGGTCTGAGGGTAAAGTAGGGCGTCGGTGCTTTCCGGTGCTGCGTGATGGACGACGACATGGCCAGAATTTTTATTAGACAGCCGATGAACAGTGGCGATTGTCGCTGATTGGGCGATAGGAGGGCCGATTCCTGACACGGGGACGTTGTTGTAGACGGCCGTACAGCGGTGAGAATGCGTGTGTCTACGCCGAAACTCGGTAATGGAGATTGCGTTCCTACGAGGATTGCATAGCGCAAGCGTGAGATTCAAGGCCGCCTTCTATACATCATGCGATGTACACCATAAAAGTGAAGGTGAAATATCGATTTTGAGTGGAGATTGATGCGTAATTTTTCGAACTGCTTCTCCCTTCGAGGCGTTCGCCGGTGTCGATGTTCCACGTGCTGAGTTCGGGTCAACTACTGAACGCTTGGAAACGGATGTTCCGGTTGAGATTCGCGAATGGCTCTGGCAATTTGCCTAACATGATCGGCAATGGTTTGTCGACCAGGAATCAGGGATGGCATCGTCATGGCGATTTTGTCGAGACGGCTGCAATACGCGGGTTTGCTGATGAGATTGCGAGCGGCGAGGTCATTGACCAGTTCTTCGAGGGCGAGATGGTGCGCAACAAGGATGGCGGTGAGTTCGTTGCTGATATCGTCAGCTTGATCGTAAATGTCCATGCGAGTCCTTTTATACAGTAATCTATTTAACAATGATGCTATTCTACATAGAGTTCTGTCTTTCATCATATGCAGTGGCTGATTCGTGAGCGATTTTTGAATGGAGGTATAATTAATGGCAACGTAGAGGCCTTGATGAGAATTTTGTAAAAAATATACGAAGGGCAAACCTTGTCGACACGATGGCAGTCGTCGAGGCGCCCTCCAAACGTGGGTGGGGGTTCCTTATGGTTGGTTGAATTCCACTACTGAGAATCATTAATGATATTTGCGATATCGTTGACGATCGAAAATGGTTCAAGCTCGGAGCTTGATGTCCTTGTTGGCCGTCGTGTGACCGGCGGCTACCGCCGTGTTCTGATCGTAATCCTCCTGACCTGGCGAGCGAACTCGAAATGCGCGTCATCGAGCGTGACTCATTGTCATCGATCGCTAATGTGATGGGCGGGAAGATGAAGGTGCGACGGGTGAGGATTGTGCAAGATGTGTCCCGAGTGATGGCGCGCGTTGCCAACCAACAACCATTGCGAGGAGGGACGGGGCGTTGGACAGGAGTAAGGAGCCTCTAAAATCTATGGCCATCCCCATTTTTGCACAACTGATTTTTGACGCTGTGGTTGGCTTGCCTAAATCTGTCCGGCGTTGTTGTGGGGATGTCTCCCTGCGCCATGATGAGAGTCGCGCCTGACAATCCTGAAAAGCCGCACGGCTTCGAGAGCCAATTTTTACGTCAGGGTGCTTTTCAGGCCGTTGTGCCGTTCACGTCATCAAATTTCAGCAATCGCAAAACCAGGTGGGTGGACTTCGGTAGAGCGGATACAGAATCCGTTGGTCAGGCCGGCACGGCCACCGATCCCGCGTCGAATACGGTGTTGCGGGTTGCTAGCGCCCACGCTGTGCGCGCCAGTTTGTTCACCAGTGAGCAGGCCACACGCCGTTTGAATGCCGTCGTGTCAGCATGGTGTGCCCAGGTGGCGAGCGGGCCGGTCTGCCGGGTGAGCCGCTGTATGTAGGCCCGGGCACACTGCACGAGCAGGCGCCGGGTATTCTTATTTCCCTCTTGCCTATGCCGAACAGATTGGCTCTGCCCCCGGTGCTGTACTGACGTGGCATTAACCCGACCGACGCGGCGAAGTCTCGACTACTGCCGTACTGCTTGCCATCGCCCATTTCGGCGGCCAGTACGTTTGCCGTGGCTGGACCGACGCCAGACGATGACCGATCTCATCATCGGCCAGCTGACGCGACATCTCCTTATCGATCTCGCTGATCTGTCCGGCAAGTTACTTGAAATGGCTATGTACGCGGTCGAGGATTGCGACTAGGCGTGGAAGCAAGGCATGCTCAGCAAGCACGATCGGCAAGCGTGTGATGACGGCGTGGCCGACCGGCAGGCTGATGCCGAATCCCAGCAGGAAGCCGCGCATCTGGTTGCTAGTGTTCGTGTGGTCACGCACCAGCGAATCGCGGGCGCGGTGCAGGGCGGATAGTGTTTGTTGCGCTTGCGTCTTCGGCGTTACGAACCGCATAGCAGGGCGCGACGCTGCCTAGCAGATCGCTTCGGCATCGAAGAAGCCATTCTTTGCTACTCTTGACGAAGGGCAACACGAACTGCGGGGAGAAGAGTTTGACCTGATGCCCGAGCACTGCCAGCTTGCAGGTCATGTGGTGCGCACCGGCAAAAGCCTCCACCACTACTTTGCAGACATGGAAACTGGCGAAAAACGCTACAAGCTACTTGCGGCTCACCTTGTTGCGAAACACAGCCTTGCCGTGCCCGTCCTGTCCATGAAGGTGAAATAAGTGCTTGCCGCGGTCAATTCCAGCCAGCGTCACGTTTTGCATGATGGCCTCTCCAGAAAAGAGAACACCCTACTGCGTAACGCGCATGTTGGGTGGGGGTGACCATCTCATTAGCTGCTCCCGCTGGGTGGCCGGACTTTCCTGAGAGATCGAAAGGGCGTGATCGGAAGAACGACATTCACGAACCGATAGTCGCAGGTCTGATTCGGTATGCTATCGGAATCATCTGAAAGCAGGTGGCAAGATGATGATTCTGCTCGCGCGCTGTCATATGGCATTTCTTTGCGCGACCCAAAAACCAACGGGGACGGAAATCGGCAGATGAGCAGGCAACGATCGGTGAAAAATGGAGAAGGGGCGCCGCCCGTAAAGAGCGGCGCCAACTGCAGTCTCCAACTACAGTTGCTGACGGGGAACGCCACTTAGCAAGCCGTCAGCGAGAATCATTCTATGATGACGATTGGGCTGGCGAAATCGGAAAAATGGTGAATGCGCATCGGAAGCGGCTGATTTTTCCGGGGGGCAGATACTCGCGGGCAAGCAGCGTCGGAGCAGGGACTGCTGACCGCGCACGAAGCATAAGGCATCGACCGTGCTCGGACTAGAAATCCTTTCCACCATACGGTGTGTTACCGATCGACCCGCTTGATCGAGAGCTGATCAAGGGGGCCGTCCGGATGATCAACTTCGATGAGGTGATCGCGCAGAGAAAGGGATGGATTTTGTCCGCAGAGCAGTCATGCTGGCGATAGCTTTTATGATGGCGAAAGCGATCAATAGTGATACCCAATACCTGGGTGATGGGGGCATCGGAGCACAACCGTAGGTTGGCTAAATACTGACCGCGCCTGAAGTGTCGGATTTGTTTCCTGTGCTGTGCACGACGTTCTGGTAGGTGTCCTGGGTAACCGTCAAGGTGAAGCGGGAGCTCAGCAGATACGCACTAATGGGCGCGGACTGTGGCGGGAAGTGGGCGAGAGGAATTCGTTGACGGTTCGCGCAAAGCAAAAAGCAGTGCTTGCCGGCCGGCAATATGACCATGAATGCGGTGCCGCCACGTCAGCCAATTGTACGTTCCAATTTGCATCAACACGAAAATCTACCCGTAGATACATAAAGGTAATGATCGCTTGGACTCCTATCAGATACCGAATGTCGGGAGGCCACGACGATATATGCCTGCTCCGTGTTCGAATTGCGGTCAGAAGAGACTTGACGCGCCCTTGTTTTCAAACCTGTCGATCTTCTTTTTTACGTTACGGACCTCCGTCGGCGTGTCGAACACTTTGTAGGAATTGATCTGGCCGGATACGGACGTCGTCCCGACCGATGCCGGTGCTCCAATGCTGACGAGCCCCTTGGCGATAGGTCGGCGAGATACAGACTGGGACATTTGTGTGACACGATCATGCCAACGCAATGCGCGACCGATAGGAGTCTGAGGCATTGCGCTGCCCATGATGCGAGGTGAGCTGCCGATTCCAACGCAGGTATTTTTTAGGTGCAGCGCACTGGAGAGACAGAACCCGTTGACAGCTTTCGAGCGAGAGAGGGGAGGGCGCAGTGGGGTGCTTTGGACGGCTCTCTTGGCCACAGGTGGGATTTTGGGAAGTGCCCGGATCGTCATGGTAGTTCCTCCTTTAACCAAGGTGAATTGTTGTCGATCGTCTATCGACTCGCTTGCAGAATCCGTCCATGCAAAGAACCAGTGTAACCATGCCGGGATATCGGGCCCAATACGTTATTGTTGAAAAAGCGATGCGCGAAAACGGAGAACGGATTGAATTCGACACCTCAGGCAGTGCGAGGAGGATGGAGGGGCGCGATTAAACCCGTTTGGTATTGCCGCGGCGATGCTGGGGCAGGCGAGGTCGGGGGGAAACGAGCGTAGGTTTAGGTGGGTGGCAGACGCGCGTGAACTGATCGAACGGCGGCCGGTGGCCTGCGCGGCGACGTCATTCCAACGGGGCCCAGCGGGTGAACTGTCATGCTCGCCAGCTGGGCGGATCTATCCAGCTGGCGAGGTTTGGGCGGGCAGCAGATTCCCAATGTCCCAAGCATCCATCGACGAACGGCGCTGCTGTATCGATGCCGACTGCCCGGGTTTCCCTATTTTTTCCGCAGGGTACGTGTTGGCTGACGCAATTCAACCTCCCCGATCAGCCGCCCAGTTTCATTCGAGCCAAATCAACGTCCGTCGACGCGACGCTGAATGGCGGAGGGTACGTTGCCGATACCTTAGCCAGGCGGGACGGCACTTGGTTGAGCGCGAAGATGGGCATTGAGTGCATCCCACAATTTGATTCGTGCGGTGACAGCAATGAAGCCGGCCTTGAGGGTGGCTTCCAGTTTGTGCGGTTCGCCTCCCGTGACGTCTTGAATCAGGGTGCGTGCGGCTGGACCATGCTCCGCGTCATCGACCTGGATGTGGCGCCTCAAATAGTAGTTGAGCAGGGGAATCTGTTGATGGTCGACTCGCCAGCGGTCCAGCAGCGTGCGGAACATGTCGGGAATGATGTCCTCCCGGCCGAAGAGAAATGCGCCGAGGACTTCGTGCGTCGAATTTTCCTCGCATGTTCGAAGGGTGGTATTGACGAACGTTTGAATTGGCAACGGGGCCTCGACGCGGATCAATGCATTGTTGACATCAACGCCGGCGCGAACCAGCTTGATAAAGTGTTGAATGCGGGAGGGTGATGCACCGATATCACGCATGGCGTGCATATAGAGATCAAAGTGACTCATGAAACCAAGTGGGGTGTGGTCGCATTCTTCTCCAAGGACGATTTCGTTGATCAGGCGGGTCGTGTTACCGCTGCAGGCGGGTATCCAGGGGACGGACACGCAGGTCAAATCGTTCTGTAGCCGTTTGAGAAGCGACATGAAATCCCAAACTGCATACACATGCCATTCCATAAAGGTCCGTAAATCAGGGTGAGACTGGATGGCGTTAAAAACGGGATGATTGACCAACAGGCGGCGTTGCATGGCAATCGCCGTTTCAATGGTGGACAATCGGGCCTCGAAATTCTCCATGGTGTCGATCGAAAAAGATTGGACAAGCTCGGGGCTAGAGATTAAGGGGCGGAGCAACGTACACCTTGTATTGAAGCAGGACAAGTGACGACGATGAAATCTGGCCGGTCGACTAAAACAGTGATCGGCACGTAGATATGATTATTTAGGAAGGCGGACGATAAATTATTGGCCGTGCATTGACAAGCTGTCAGAGCCGACAGGTTTGCCGCGAGTGGCTGTCAATGGGGTGCCCCAAGGGCGGCTGGTGGCGGAATCAAGGGGTTAAGGCGGCGCGTAGAATGATCGCTCGACTACAGTCGCTGGCGGGATCCGCGGCTGGTGGCGGTGCGACTTCGATGTCAGTGAATCGCCACCCTGCGATTGGGCAGCGTCGGACACTGCCTTGACCGACGCGATGTCCCAGGATTCGAGTGCAGATAAGGGTGTGCTCGCTGCCGCTCACATGCGACGGCAGGGTGACAGCATGGCGTGGGGCGGATATTGAGCTACGCGGCGTCCGATTTCACCAGCTTGGTTGAGTTGTCAATGTCGCACAGGTGCTGGGGTCGTCCGGATCCGGCGAAAAGATCTGGTTTTCCCAGTTGGCCAGCATACACTTCCACTCGAACTCGGCGGGAGTCATCGGGGTATTTTGGGTGGCGTAAGGTGAGCCGGAGGATTGTTGGTGAGTTGCGGTAAGTCGCTGATCGAGAGAGGGAGGCGGCGTTGAGCCGGAGGGATTTCCCTCGGATGCGAGGTGACGTACAAGCGATGAAATTGGGTGCATGGTGATTATTCCTTGCATTTGGGATTAACAAGCAGGGCGTCATACTGTTGCAGAGCACTATCAAGAAAGTGTCGCGTCAGGTTGCGAGTCCTGGCAGCTTGTAACGGATGGTCCACGGCGCGCAAGGTCGTTTGGACGATTGAATCCGCCACGGTGGTGGTGTCAAATTCAACAACCTCGTCTCCCCATCGGACGGCGAAAACCGTACCATCGACAAGGTCGATTTGCGCGGATACACCGGCCTGTTCGAGTTGTTGGCGTAAAGCGGGCCTGATTGCCTTCGCATGTTGCGGCAGGGAAACGGACATTGGTGCGGACCGGTACGTTTCTCGCTGGCGAATTAGGTCTTCGGTGAGGCGCATAAGCCACGTCGGATCGTCGAGATGGCCGGCCAGGGTATGCGTGACGTTCGCTACCACCTGATCGTGGAGCGTCACCTGCCAGCGTTCACAATTCGCAAAATAGGTTGCGACGAGAGCGGCGGCTTGAGCCAGTCCAGCCTCATGACCTTGCAAAAAAGCGTGGTCGCGGCGAGCTTGTGCTGCTTTTTCCGCGTCATGGACGAGGCCTTTGGCACGATGCTGAGCGTCCTTGAGCAGATTGGTCGCGCGCGTGGCGCGTCGCAACGACGCGTATGGTATGACCGCGTTGTCAACCAGCGGTAGGTCGGGGAGTTGGCGCATGGGTGTCAAGGGCATAGTGATGAGCAAGCGAGAAAAGAAACGGTGGGATGGCCGTGTCGGTCGACGGATTGCGCAGTTGCTCCGTGAGCGAGCGGGTGACGCTGGAGGGAAACAGTAACGGCAACCGGGCACGCAAGGCCGGGGGCATGCGCCGAAATACCGGAGCGAGACAAGCTGATCCGGCTGCGAAGATGTCGCTCTCCTGCAGACGGATGCCAGCATCCATGGTCGGAACGGCCGGCACCCGGATCAGTAAGAATTGACGAGCGAGTTCATCGAGTCTTGGGTACCATGCCTGCTCGATGAGTGGAGTGCGCACGCGCAACAAGCCGAGCAGATAGCAGATCCGTCGCAGGTGCGACCACGATCGCACACACGTGATGATGTCGGGATCGTGTCGGAACGCGAAGTCACACGAGACTGGTAAGGCCCAGTGCTCGATCAACCACTGATTGGCAAGCGACTTGGGTAGTCGCGTCAGGTCAAGGCCATGGAGTTGATGATGGTCCGGATCTGTGTATCGGAGCGGCGCGTACAGAATCGGGAACAGTGCGCGTGGATTCACGACGGTCTCTCCGTCGTGGTGGCAACAGAGGTGGTCGGCGCAGCAACGGTTGGTTCTGCATGTTCGTTTTCGAGTGTTGCGTCGTCTTCGCTTCGACGCAGGCTCGGCAGCAGTGCCCGCACCGACGTGCCAGGGGTTTTGCGGTATCGCCACCAGAGACCTGCAGCGAGGCTCGCGAGGAGCGCGGGAATCGCCAGCAGACCGTATAGCCACGTCGGCGAAACAGATCGAGGTTCGGTCGCAGCGGCCCGGAAAATCGCGGGGGCACGATAGAGAATGACGGAGATATCGTCATAATCGATATGGGAAAAGCTATTCTTGATGAAACGCTTGACTTCGCTGACGAGTACCGCCTGATCGACATCGTTGCGGTAGGTGATCAACGCCGATACGTGCATATTGGGCTCGCTTTTGATGAGCTCGGATTGTTGCAGCGGATAGCTCACCTGAACGCGCGCGCTGACAACGTTGTGCATCGCGGCTAGATTCTCTTCGAGGCGCTGCTCGACGGCGGACAGCAATCGAGCTTGCTCTGCCTGGGGTGACGCGACGAGGGAGTCGGACGGGAAAGCCTGGGCAATCTCAACACGCGGGGGAGAGGGCAGGTTGTATTTGTCCAGGAGGTCGACCGACGCCGGGAAATCGGTTTGCCCAACATCGACCGCATATCCGGATTTGCCTTGATCGACTTTCGCGACGTGGATGTCGTGTGCTTGCAGAACGGCAACCACTTCATTCGCCTGTGATTCGGATAGGCCGTGCAGCAGCGCCTGCTGATTGCAGGCGCTGAGCAGGCAGACGATTGGGAGGATCCCATATCTGACTAGGCGATTCATTGCTTATTGAGCCTTCACCAGCGTTTCGACGGCGGAAATGGCTTTGCGTGATAGCTCGCCCGCCATCGTAATCTCGATGTTGTAGTCGGACATTGCTGCTTGCAGTTTCGCCAGATGAGAAGGATCGCTCGGATCACCCGCAATGACGTGATTGATGGCCGCCATATGGGTATTGGCGGAATTGTTCATATGCTGGAACGCTTGCTGCACCATGTCGTCGAGTGATGCCGGAGCATGAGCGGATTCGACAGGGGAAACATCGAAGACCGCCGGCGCGCCGTGAATGGACGGAATAGACATAAACACAACTCCGGAAGGATGATTTAACGATAGTTCCCGAGGATCGTCTTGTCGACATCTGACAACGCGTGAACGGTACTCGTCTGTGCATTGCGGTAGATGCTGAATTCGGATACAACTTCCTGATATTGCGCAAGGTAGACCGGGTCGCTGGGCGAAGTCGACAGCATACTCATGGCCTGCTTCATTTGATTGCTCAGATCGCCAACGCCCGTATCGAAAGCTGCACCTGCGTTCCAGATATAGTCACCGTCGGCAGGCTTTAGATCTGTACCCAACATATTCGAAGAATTAGGAAAGCTTACGTTCATACTCATATCACTCCATTGAGAGGTTGAGGAAAATACCAAGAATCAGGATGGACCAGAATGTAGCGGCCATCACCGTCCCAGTAGGATTTGTCGTTGAGCCGGCTCGGACGCATCGCGATATCGAAATTGACATAACGTGTTCCCCAAAGCTGGCTGAAACGCAAAACTCGGTTTTGCAGGGCGGCCAATTGCGTATCCGTAGGCGAGCCGAGCAATTCAAACGTGACGCCCTGAGGGCGCGGGGTGACCCGATAGTGGGCATCGATCGCGTCGAGCATCGTACGCGCGGACTGTTCGATCGTCTGCATGTTGGTGACGAGCACCTGGGGCCGCGTAGCATAAGGCACAAGCTGTTGAACCTGTTGCTCAAGCCGTGACACATCAATGCGGGCATCGGTGCCACCCATCACAACCACGGTGGGTGAGGCGGGTGTATCCAGCCGGATCGACACGACGGTAATGCCCTGCGTGATCAACTGGTGCTCCAGTTGCCGTTTCTCCCTGGCGAGCGACGTGACTTGGACGTGTCGGGTTGGCGACGCCTTGAGCAGTGCCTGTCGATCCCAGTCAGCGCCGTCATCGGTGCTGCTGATTACATGAATAATTCCATCGCGGCCGGGCAGTATTGCATTTGGCGCCGGAGCTTGGGCCAGCATATTGGCGACGGTGGCCACTTGTCGCGACGAAACGTAGGAATGCACTTGCCAATATCCGATGCCAGTGAGGATCGCGACGAGCACGATCGCCAGCAACGCAACCCATCGGTAATGAACGCGCCGCGCTTTGGCGTCGACAGCCGATTCGGGTTGGCACGCCGATCCTGGCCCATCGGACTCCACCGCCGGCGAGAAGTTCAGCACCGCATCGCTCCAAGACTCATCGACGTGCTTGACTGCAAAAGCAACTGCGCCATGGCGCAGCGGCGCATTGTGCGCGAACGACAAGCACTCGATTTGATCGTGCCCCACAAATTCAACCTGATGCGTGTTCCAGTGAGGTTCGCCATCCGGATCAGGATGCACGCCATCCGATGACAGGCGCAGGCGGAAGTGGCCAGTCGAGCCTGGATACGGAATGTAGAGCACGTTTGTGGCCTGCTCGAGTGCGCAGACCGTGCTGCGTTCGCCAGGAGCGGTGGCTGGTACATCGTTTCCCACATGGAAGAACACCTCGCTTTCCGGCAACCGAATATCGACGCCGAAGAGGGGGCCGAACAGGATGCGCAGCTGATACGCGTGGCGCGCCGGAGAATCATTTTCCGGGAGCGATTGCGTAAATGCGGTGCCGCTGTCGTGCGAGGTGTCCTCCGGGGCTAGATGAAAAGGTGAGGTGTCGAGATGAGTCATCCAAAAAGAGCTAGAAAAATGAGCGCGTCAGTGCCTGCGGGCGCCGCCCAAGTGAAATGGAGTAATGGATTATGCGGAAGGGAGTGGGGGCGTGGCATGAAAAATCGATGATTTGTTTATCAATTCATCCTGACGCTGATCTGACAGCGGGACAAATCACCGAACACGGCAGAGGATATATCTATTTCAATATCGGATTTTTCTTAAAATCGCTAAACGGTGTTGGGCGAATATTGCTCGAATGATAACCTCCGTACTGAAATAAATTGTCGGCGAATCGGCGGTCATCCTTCGATTTCATGCCGATGCATCGGAGGTCAAAGCATGGAACTGGCTCGGGCAGTACGTTTGGGGTGGCATATGGTGCGCGTCGCGCAGCCACGTGCTTTCAGGCGGCCGTCGGTATTGGTAATCCGGCCGGTCACGGACTCCGTCTTGCTGGAGGTCGTGACATCCAGTGAGCGTCGGTGCACCACGTCGGTCACTGACAGCAAATCGCTCCTCGTAGCGGGCGTGCACGAATTCGAAGTCACCGCTCGAACTGGCGCATGGCGCTATCAGCGTATTCCATTGTCGCTGCTCGCGAAATTGCTGGCGTTTATCGAAGCGGGTTTTGCCATGCCTGCCTCGGCGGGCGAGAGGGGCACGGTGTCGTTGATCGAGGTGCCGGGCGGCTTGAGTGCTGACCATATCGAGCGATGGATGGTCGAGCGGGCCATCGAGCGCGATGGACAGATGGCGGCGTTATTCGAATTGCTGCGCGCGAACGAGAGCTATGGCCTTGTGCGGTTCCTGCTGGCGGAGCGCTTGAGTTTCAAATCTGTGACAGATCTCAGTCGCCAATACGGCGTATCGGAATCGCATTTTAGACGTCTGTGCCGGCAAGCGCTGGGGACAAGCCTGAAGGGCGAATTGCGTCGCTGGCGCGCGGCCGGGGTGGTGCTGGGGATTGTGGATGAGCGCAAGTCGCTTACCGAGTTGGCGATCGGCTCCGGGTTTTCATCGTCGTCACATCTGTCAAAAGAGGTGAAGGACTTTTTGGGTATTTCACCTTGCAAGATACGGCAAGGTCAATAAGGATAATGCATGAAGTATTTGAAAGCGGCGCCACGTATCGCCGCGCTGTTCGGATTGTGTTGCGTGATAGTGCGCGTGGCGTGCGCTGCGCCTTTGGCGATGCCCATGAAGCCCTCTGTCGATGCGCCCGTTTCTGCGTCGCAGGCGGCGTCCGTCAGCAGTGCTGCCGTTTGGGCGCCGGATGACGCTGGCGCGGCGCATGATCCGCACGAGGTGCGTGCAGACTCTTCTCCCGCGTTCATGGCCAATGATGCCAGTCTTGCTGCGCTGACCAACGCGATTGCGGCGCGGCTTAATCGCGCGGTCGTGCTGAGTGACCGGGTGCGGCACAAGCATGTTACGGGGCGGTTTGATTTGGTTCATCCACGCGCTGTGCTCAAACAGCTGTCCAATCAGATGGGGTTGCTGTCCTACGACGATGGCTCGTCGATTTACTTGTACGACGATGGCGAGATCAAGAATGCAGTGGTGTCGATGCAGCACGCCACGGTGCGCAATCTGCGCAATTTCGTTCGCGAGACGCATTTGCTGGATCCGTCGTTCCCAATTCGGGGTGACGATTCGGGCGGTACATTTTATGTAACCGGTGCACCCATCTATGTGAACCTGGTGACGGCGGCCGCCAAGTATTTGGACCAAATGCGTGGCAGTGTGCAGAGCGGCAGGCAGGTGGTCAAGGTCGTGACCCTGCACAACAGCTTTGTCGACGACCGCCGATATATGTTGCGTGATGAGCCTGTCGATATTCCGGGCATGGCGACGGTCCTGTCGCAGATCTTTAGTGGTCAACCGGCATCAAGCAATGGGGCTGGGACACCGGAAACCGACTCGACGCCGGGCAAAGCCACCCATGCTGATCGGCAGGATACCTCGCCGTTTTCGGTGGGCGACGCGTTGCCGGCGCCCGCAGCCGAGGCTTCCGCTTCACCTGTTGTTGCACCTCACTCGGGGGCATTTTCGGTGAGTGCGGAAACGGACGTGAGGGCCATTGCGTACCCTGATACCAACAGCATCGTGCTCACCGGTCCCATGGACAAGGTTCAGGATATGGAAAGCCTGATTCATTCACTGGATATTTCGAAACGCCAGATCGAATTGTCGTTATGGATCATTGATATCAAGAAGAGCTGCCTGGATCAACTGGGCGTGAATTGGCAGGGCACGTTCGGCTCGGACACGATTTCGGGAAATTTCAACGGAACCGACAATACGACTACGCTGAACGGTCCCAAATTCCTTGCGTCGATCATGGCGCTACACCAAAACGGTGACGCTACGATCGTGTCGCGCCCGATCCTGCTGACGCAAGAGAACATGCCCGCTGTCTTCGACAACAACCAGACGTTTTATGCCAAGCTGATCGGCGAGCGGGCTGTTTCGCTTGAGCATGTGACCTACGGCACGATGATCAACGTTTTGCCGCGATTGACAGCCAATGGTTCGCAAGTCGAGATGCAGGTCGATGTAGAGGATGGCAATGCAAATGGCGATGATGCGAACGGCGCGTCGCCACTGCCGCTCGTGAATCGCACCGAAATCGACACGGTAGCGCGCGTGCCGCGCGACATGAGTTTGCTAATTGGCGGCAATACGCGCGACGATGCGCGCCGTCACCACTATCGTATTCCCGGATTGGCCAGTATTCCTTATATCGGTGGCTTGTTTCGCTGGCATACCGAAAGCCATGACCAGATGGTGCGGGTTTTTCTGATCCAGCCCAAGGTGCTGGGCGCCGGCGCGACGTGGCGAAAGGGTCAGGCGTGGCAGTCGGGCGATATCGAGAATAACGCAGCGTTGCGCGCGACCGTGAATCTGTTGCGTCCGTATATGGAGGCGCACTAATGGCTGCCATTACGAATATTCCGGGTAACCGATTTTCGGGGCGGAGCTTGAGCGGGAGTGCGCGCCTCGACCGGGACCCGTCGCTCGACCAGGGGCCGGACGAGCAGGTCGAGCAGGTCGAGCTTGTGGCGGCACAGCTGGTGGAGGCGGAGGACGACGCGGCGGAATTGCTGGCGCAGTTCGGCCGGTTTCGATCGGTGGACCGGCGCACGCGACGCACCGACGATCTCGAACGAATGCTGGATCCCGAGGCCGGAGACAAGCTGGACGAGCTCGCGAACGCGCTGAAAGGCCAGACGGCGTCAAGTTCACGTGGCGTGGTGGCAGTGCTGCGAGAGGTGATGCAACGTTTTCCCGACGGCAGCGACGCGTTGCTAGCGCTGCGCGAGCTGAGGCGGCGGCGCAAGCTCGACGGCGAGCCAACCGAGGTGCTCGATGAAGCGATCGACGAGCTCATGCGAGGTAATGAGGCGCGTGCCATCAAGGCTGGCATCAACGTCGCGCTCAAGGCACGCGCATTCGCCACGCAGTTGCGATTGGACCCGCGACGTCTGCGCGAGCTGTACCGGCAGTTTCTCGAATTTGCAGAGGCGTATCGGGTCGTGTACGAAAGCTGGATCGAGGAATTCGGTATCGCACGTCGCAAGCGCATTCTCGAATATGTCGGTGCCGCCCTGAAATACGACATGCAGTCGCTAGATCCGAGTGGCGGGTGTGCGGCTGAGTTTGGTCCGCTGCTGACATCGATAGGGCACTTGCGTGCGCTGTCGTCGGCTGATGCGATTTTTCTCGGGCGTTTGCTGGATCCCGGGCCCGAATCAGTGCAACTGGTGTCGGAGGAGCTGGCAATCCACATGATGCTGACAGGCTTGCAGCGCCCCTATGACATGCAGTCGGTGCTTGCGGAGTCGTTGGGTTCGGTGTTGAGCGTACTTCCGGCGGAGCGGTGCTCGGAAGTGATGCAACGCGTTTCGCGTGCCTTTGCGACGATCCCATCGAGTTTGTACGACAGTATCGAGGAGCGGCATGCCGTACTCGATACGCTGCGCGATTGTATGACCGCACTTCATACCGAGGAAAGCAAGCAAAAGCGCCGCGCGACATTGTCCGTCTCGCGTACAGCGGATTGAAGAACATGAAGAATGTACTGACCCGTATTCAGTCACGACCGGAACTCATTATCGTGGCGTTGATGGTGCTGGTGATCGCGATGCTGATCGTGCCGCTGCCGGCATATGTGCTCGATTTCCTGATCGGCTTCAACATCGTGCTGGCGCTGTTGGTCTTCATGGGATCGTTCTACATCGTGAACGTCCTGGAGTTTTCGACTTTTCCGTCGATCCTCTTGATTACGACACTGTTCCGACTGGCGCTGTCGATTAGTACCGCTCGTTTGATCCTGTTGCAGGCTGAGGGGGGGAAGATCATCACGACGTTCGGTCAGTTCGTGATTGGCGACAACCTGATGGTGGGTTTTGTTGTGTTCGCCATTGTGACGATCGTACAGTTCATCGTGATTACAAAAGGGGCCGAGCGTGTGGCCGAGGTCGCTGCGCGCTTTTCGCTCGACGGGATGCCCGGCAAGCAAATGAGTATCGATGCCGATCTCAAGGCCGGAATCATCGACAGTGAGGGTGTTAAGGAGCGTCGCCGCTCGCTTGAGCAGGAAAGCCAGCTATATGGTGCGTTCGATGGTGCGATGAAGTTCATCAAGGGCGATGCGATTGCCGGGATCGTGGTGATTTTCGTGAACCTGATTGGCGGGATTGCCGTGGGGATCATGCAACACGGGATGACGATGTCGCAGGCGCTGACCACCTATACCATCCTGACAATTGGAGATGGGCTGGTCGGCCAGATTCCGGCATTGCTGATTGCAATTGCAGCAGGCTTCGTGGTGACGCGCGTAGGCGGTTCCGGAAAAAACCTGGGGCAGGGCATTGTGGGGGAGCTCTTCACGAACCCGTTCGTCCTGTTGGTTACCGCAGTCATTGCACTGGCGATTGGTATCTTGCCGGGCTTTCCGTTCATCGTATTTTTGGTGATTGCGATTGGACTGGGGGCAGTGGTCTTGCGCAAGCGCATGGCGACGCGCGTCGCGGCTGGCGAACCGGCGCCGAAGGGGCTGGTGAGCAAAGTGGCGGCTGGCCTGAAGGGCGCGTCGGCTCATGGGGCGGCGCCGGAACTGAAGCCAAAGCTGGACGTTGATCGATTGATTCCAGAAACGGTCCAGTTGATGCTTGTGGCATCCGAACAGAATCGCGAATCGATGGAATCCCAGGATGTGATCGCCAAACTGCGTGAACGGGCGTTTATCGAAATGGGGGTTCGCCTGCCCGATATCCACGTGCAATACGCGCCTGACGTTGATGCGTGCAAGGTGATGCTCCTGATCAATGAAATTCGCGCCGCGACGTTTTCCATCGCATTTGACCGTCATCGTGTAATCGGATCGACTGCGATTCTGGACGGTTTGCAGATGAACCCGCTGCTGCTGCCGGATAACGCCGGCGGAGAGGCGTATTGGGTAAAGACAGAGCAGGTGCAGGGATTGCACCGGATGGATGTCCAGACACGTTCCGCGCTGGATGACCTGTATGGCCAGTTTTTGTCAGTAGTATTGCGCAACATAACGGAGTTCTTTGGAATCCAGGAGGCGAAGCGATTGCTGGATGATATGGAAAAAAAATATCCCGAGCTGCTCAAGGAAAATTACCGTCATGTTTCAGTGCAGCGTATCTCTGAAGTATTTCAGCGTTTGCTGAAGGAACGCATTTCCGTGCGAAATATGAAACTGATTCTTGAGTCGCTGGCGCAATGGGGGCCGCGCGAAAAGGATCCTGTGATGCTGGTTGAGCATGTCCGGGGGGCGCTTGCGCGCTATATCACGAACCGTTTTGCCGTCAGTGATCGACTGAACGCCGTGGTCTTGTCCGCCGAGTTTGAAGAGCGAGTCAATAAGGGCGTGAGGCAAACCTCCAGTGGTTCATTTTTGAATCTGGAGCCCGCTCAAAGTGAAGCGTTATTGGATTTGCTGGAAACTGGACTGGGGGGGATCGGATATTCGCAATGTGATGTCGTTGTTTTAACTTCGATGGAGGTTCGGCGTTTCGTCAAGCGTTTGATCGAGAGCCGGTTCACCGAACTCGAAGTGCTGTCGTTCGGGGAAGTCGCTGACGGTGTCGAAGTCGACGTGTTGCGCACGGTATAAAGGAGGATATTCACCATGAATATCGATATGGTTAAGTTGGTACGTGACAGCATGGCATTGCTTGGCTGCTCAAATCTGGTTGATGAGAAACTGGATGGGCACTCGCCGATTCGGTTGAGTTTCAACTCGGTGCCGGATATGTATGTTCAATGCGAGGATGAGCACATCAGGATCTGGAGCAAGCTCGAATTCAGTGGTGATCTTCAGTTGTCGAACGCCGCGTCGGATTTGCTTGGGTACCTGATGCCACGCGTTTCGGCGCATTTTGTGGTGCATCGGCCGTTGTTGTCGTTGGTCGATGAGGAGTTGCTGCTTCATGGTCAGGTCGAGGACATGTGTGGGTACGATGTCGAGGCCTTTACCGAGGCGCTGCAGTCCTTTTATGAGGATCTGTGCGCTGTCAACGAGATTTTGACACGATAGGGCGCGCATGAGCATTCTGCAGTTGGCGCAGCGCCTCGCGCATCCGCGTCGCATTCAGGGGCCCATCATTGAGGCGCCGCTTGCGGATGTCGCGATCGGCGAACTGTGTCTGATTCGGGCGCACACTGAGGCGCGAGAGGCGGTCGGGCGGGCCCAGGTGGTTGGGCTCCGCGATGACGTGGCGGTACTGAGCACGCTTGGCACGACCACGGGTTTGTCGCGCCAGGCCGTGTTGGTGCCGACCGGTGCGCGATTGACGGTCGATATGTCCGTGGACATGCTCGGCAGCGTCGTGGACGCGACGGGCCAACATGTCGCTTCGTTGCGCGAAAACGCTCCGGTCGGTGGTGGCAGGCAGCGGATGGAGATCGACGCACCCCCGCCGGATTTCAGGCAACGGCGTGTGATCGACACCTGCATGCCGACCGGCATCCGGGCGATCGACGGGCTGCTGACCTGCGGGGTCGGGCAGCGGGTGGGAATCTTCGCTGCGGCAGGCTGTGGCAAGACGTCGCTGATGAATATGCTGATTGAGCACGCGGCCGCTGACGTGTATGTGGTCGCGCTGGTGGGGGAGCGCGGACGCGAAGTCTCGGAATTCGTCGAGCGCGTGCGGGCGTCATCGCGTCGTGACCGGACCATCGTCGTCTATGCGACCTCCGATCGTTCGTCGGTGGATCGCTGCAATGCAGCGTTGGTCGCGACTGCGATCGCCGAATATTTTCGGGATATGGGCATGAATGTGATGCTGTTCCTGGACTCCATGACACGTTACGCCCGGGCCTTGCGCGATGTTGCGCTTGCAGCGGGCGAACCGCCGGCGCGACGTGGCTATCCGGCGTCGGTATTTGAAACCATGCCCCGCCTGCTCGAACGGGCTGGGCGCACCGAGACAGGCAGTATTACCGGGTTTTATACCGTTCTCCTCGAAAACGAGGACGAGCCGGATCCGATCGGCGACGAGGTGCGATCGATTCTCGACGGGCATATTTATTTGAGTCGCAGCCTGGCAGGCCAGGGGCATTATCCTGCAATCGATATCCTGCAAAGCGCCAGCCGCTTGTTCGAGGACGTGACGACTTCGGATCATCACCGATTGTCGCGACAGTTTCGCAGTCACTTGGCGCGTCTGGACGAGATGCAGATTCTGGTCGACCTGGGTGAATATCGACCTGGAGAAAATCCCGACAACGACAGAGCCATGGCGAAGCGCGCGGAGCTCGATGCTTTTCTGCAGCAGCCGTTGAACGAACGGGCCGATTTTGGCCAGACACTGGAGCGGATGAGTGAAGCCGTCTAAGCGGATCGCTGCGTTGTCAAACGTGCTGGTGCATCGAGCAAGTGCTATCCAGGCTCAGCTGGCGCGTGAACGTCAGCATCTGGGCGCTATCGAGCACGAGATCGATACGCATACCAATGCGATTGCGCATTTGCGCGACGAGTTGGTTACCACGTTGACGCCGTCTGGTGTGGTGCGTCGCAATGCGTTGATGCGGATTCGCGGCCAGCAGGCGGTGGGACGTTTCCAGATCGCGTGCCATCAATTGGAGGTGACGGAGCTGGAGGCGAGTCGAAACGAGGCGAGAGAGGCGATCGCGAAAGCGCAGAGCGCCGCAACAGCACTGAGACGCAGGCAAAAAAAACACGAGAAGTGGATGTGTCGAATGCGGGCGCAGCGTCTGTTGCGGCAGGATCTTCAAATGGAATCGGAAACGATGGAAAGAGTGGGATATGACCACGATCGATAACGTGTCCCGGCCAGGTGCAACGGGAATGGATGAATCAGATCATCACGCATCTGACACGACGACGCTCAAGCAGCGATGCCAGAAGGCAATGGCTGACCGGCGCAATGTCGCGACGGACGGCGCAGAGCGGGAGGTTTACGCCGTGACTGACGATATGGGGCAGGCGCCGGATAAGGAGGATTTTTCCCGCCACGCGACGCATCGCAAGTCCTCGGAACGTGAGCGCAAGCGTGAACGTGATCCTGGTAGCGGATGTGGCGTGATGTTGTGGGGGGCACCCGTGCCAGATCGTCAACTTTCGGCTCGCTTTGATGGTGCCGGGCGAGCGATTTCCCTGTCTGCCCAACAAGCGATGGCCGGAGGCCACGAGGCACGACTGGCAAATGTACGGCAGGGTCGTGAGGGCGGTCGGATGGACGGCGGTATGCGGCCCGTGCATGTGAGGGCTACTGGTCAGGAGCCGTCTCGCGCCCACGGCAACGGGGAAGTGAGTGCCGGCAGCCGCGTGGACAAGCGTGACGCACATCCGGCAAACGTGCGATCGGATCGCGAGGGCGGGCAAGCAGGCTTGCTTGCACAGTCCGCTCACGCGGGATCTGTTGAACTGGTGCAGCCGCGCGCTCACGGCGCGGGGCAAGGGAGCGTTGGCGGCCACGTGGAGACGCGCGAAGCGCCACTGGCAAGCGCACAGTCCGCTCATGCGGGATCTGTTGGGCCGGTGCCGCCGCGCGCCAACGATGCGGGGCAAGTAGGCGGCGGCAACCACACTAAGAAGCGCGAGGCGCTACCGACAAATGCGCGACAGGCCCAGCAGGGCGGGCTAGCGGACCTTCGTGCGTCGCCAGCCCGTGCCGGAATGCATGGAGATACGTCGCGTCATACTGACGGCTCGCCCACGATAAATGGATGGCATCCGCAAGGTGCGGTCAGCGGGAATGCCGGCCATGGACAGGATGTGTCCCAGGATTTCGCCAAGCCGCCGCGTGCAGAGTTGACGCGATGGACGCGTCTCGATTCGCCGGCTACCTCGACAGCGAGCTTTGTCCGGTCGACCACATCAACGGGTCGCACAATTCGCTATCAATTTAATTCCTGGACCGGGGAACCCGCAGTCGACGTCCGAACCGATGTTCCGGGACCGATGCAGAAGTTCACTGTGTCGACCTCGGACGAGACTGTGGCGAACGCACTGTCTCGATATCAGGATGGGCGGCCCGGCACGGTGGCGATTCAACGTGAGGGCGGGGGCCAAGAGAAGTCGCACCGACATCGGGCTCAGTGGACGCAGGACGACGAATGACGGATGCACGATTGAAACTCAGGCAAGTGGACACGCGGGTACCGCGATTGGTGCAGCATGTCGCAGGTTGGTCTGCCGGGCATGCGGCAACCGTTCAAACGATTTGTCTGCGACGAGGAATGGTTCGGATTGAAGCCATGGCGGCAGGGCAGCGCTATGTCGGTTGGGCCAATGCAGTCGAATTGGCACGGAATGCCTACCCGGCGTGGCGTGATGTCGCGTGGCAGGCGGTAGATGCGCGGCACTTGTGTGCGTTGATGAATGAAGATGACGCAATTCGTCGCGTATTGGTGGCACCTGCAGCTGGCTGGTGTGACGTGAAGTGTATGTGCGTTCTGGACGCAGATAGTCCTCCTGAGCCCGTCTTGCGGGTGGAGGCAAAGGGGCGCATTGCCGTCAGTTTCGTGGAGTTGCCAGCTCGACTGCCGGTCTGCGACAGCGCCGCGCGTGCTGCCCGTGTGCCGATCACGCTGCGTTATGCGTTGGGCCGGACGGAGGCGCCGTTGGTGACATTGCGACGCCTGCGTGTCGGTGATGCCATATTAATTCAGACGTGGGCTCCGGAGGTCAAGGCGAGTAGCCAGAGGATGTTCACGTTTTCGCTAGAAGGAAACACGATGATCTTGAATGACAAAAGCGACGGTGCGCAGGCAAGCGCGACGCCCGCCGGTGGGGAAGCCCGCCATGCGCGCGCAAGCGATGGGCGTCCGTTTGAAGTGGATGCACTGCCCGTCAAGCTTGAGTTTGTGCTTGAGCAGAACGAAACGACAGTCGCAGAGGTCGCCGCACTCCATGCTGGCATGGTGGTGCCGTTGGCGCCCGGTGCCGAGCGCGAGGTGACCATTTATGCCAATGGCCGCTACTTGGCTCGGGGTGAACTGATCCAGGTTGGTGAAAGGCTCGCGGTTGAGCTGCAATCGATCGAATTGGCTGAGCCGAAGTGAGGTGCAATGCTGAATCATGATGTACTGCTAATTGCGATCCTGTCGGCTGCGACCCTGTTGCCTTTTGTGATCGCGTCGGGAACGTGTTACGTCAAATTTTCCGTCGTGCTGGTGCTAGTGCGCAATGCGCTGGGGATCCAGCAGGTGCCGTCGAACTTGGCCCTGAACAGTATTGCGCTGATTTTGTCGCTGTTTGTGATGATGCCGGTTACCCATAGGGCTTATGAATATCTGCAGTCGCATCAGGTCAATGTCATGGACAGTCAATCGTTGAACGATTTCGTTGATGGCGGGCTGGGTGACTACAAGCGATACCTTGAGCGCTATGCGGATCCGGGGCTGGTCAAGTTCTTTGCACAGGCACAAACGGCAGGGGCTAACAATGCCGATGGGGATGCGGGCGCTGTCACGAACGAGGATGCGGGCGCCAACGCGCACTCGCTGATGGTATTGCTGCCGGCCTATGCGCTCAGCGAGATCAAAAGCGCCTTCAAGATAGGCTTCTATCTCTATGTGCCGTTTCTGGTGGTCGACCTGATTGTGTCCAATGTGCTGCTGGCTTTGGGCATGATGATGATGAGTCCGGTGACGATTTCCGTGCCGATCAAGTTGATTTTGTTTGTCGCGATGGACGGCTGGACGCTGATCTGCAAGGGCATGATCATGCAATACATGAATTTGATGAAGTAGCGATCACGCTTGCTAATCGCGGTTGATGACAGGACATAAAATTGGGTGAACTAAGTTATATAGGCAGCAAGGCCATTGTGCTTGTGATTCTGCTGTGCGCGGTGCCAGTGGCGGTGGCGACGATTGTTGGGTTGATTGTCGGCCTGTTTCAGACCGTCACGCAGATTCAGGACCAGACTCTGCCTTTCGGGATCAAGCTGCTTGCCGTATTTGGTTCGTTGCTGCTTCTGTCGAACTGGATCTCGGCCAAGTTGATCGCGTTTGCCATCGAGGCCGTGACAATCGGACTGAAGTAAGGGGGCGGTGTGTCGGATTACACGCTGTTTGCCCAATACTATCGCGAGCTCGGTTCACTGGCGATCGGCTATGCCCGCGTGGCGCCCGTTTTTTATCTGCTGCCATTCCTGAGCGACCGGACCGTGTCCAATGCGATCGTCAAGAACATGGCGATCTTCATGGTCGTGCTGGGTTTGTGGCCTGCCATGGCGCATCCACATCCGGGCACCTGGGGCGAATTGCTGGCGCTGATGATGCAGGAAGTAATGGTGGGTCTCGTGTTGGGGCTGACGCTGGCACTGCCTTTTTGGGCCGCCACTGCATTGGGCGAGCTGATCGATAATCAACGCGGCGCCACGATCAGCGATTCGCTGGATCCTGCAACGGGCATCGAAGCATCAGTGTTTTCGCCATTTGTGAGCCTCATGTATGCAGCGATCTTCCTTCAGCAAGGCGGGATGCTTGTGATCGTGCAGGCGATCGCCGACAGCTATCGACAAGTGGCGGTCGGAGGCGTTCTGCATGTCGATCTGCTGCGCTTTGGCACCTTACTGACTGATTCGGTGGCGAAGGGATTGGTGCTTTCCGCGCCCGTTGCGATCGTGATGTTCCTGTCGGACGTGCTGCTGGGGTTGTTTTCGCGCTTTTGCCCGCAGGTGAACGCATTTTCTTTGTCGCTGAGTATCAAGAGCGTGTTGGCGTTCGTGATTTTGCATTTCTATTTCGTGGATGCGGTGCCTTCGGCGCTCACGCGTGTGTTCGGACTCCATCCGTTCGCACAATTTTTCACTTGACGTATGGCTGAAAAGACTGAGAAACCCACTCCGAAGAAACTGCGCGATGCGGCGAAGAAGGGGCAAACCTTCAAGTCGAAGGATCTGACGACGCTGATTGAACTGGCGGTCGGGGCGGTGGCGACGGTGTGGCTCGTGGATGTCCGGAAGGTCATGGACGTTCTGAATGCATTGGCCGTGCAACGTGAACTTCCAACGCCGCATGCATTTTTGTCGGCATGCGTTCGGGAAGCGTTGTTCATCGTTGTGCCGCTGCTCATCGTGTGCGTGGTTGCGAGTGCCTTGCCAAGCCTGATCATGAGTCGGTTTGCGGTGGCAACCGAAGCGATCAAGTTCGATTTGAGCGCGATTAACCCAATTAGCGGGTTCAAGAAGATATTTAGTCTGAAAACGCTAAAGGAATTGCTGAAGGCGATACTGTATCTGATCGTCACTGGTGTAACCATCAAACTGTTTGTGGCAGAGAAATCGCGCACCCTATTCCGTACCTTTGATCTTCCAACGATGGCAGTTGGGCATGTGTGGATGCGACTGACGCTGGAGTTGATCCTGCTTTTCCTCGCCTGTTCGGTGCCGGTGGTGGTCATAGACGCCGTGGCCGAATACCTGCTGTATTACAAAAATCTCAAGATGGACCGTCATGAGATCGAGCAGGAGCATAAGAATACCGAAGGGGACCCTGAGATCAAGGGACGTCGTCGCGAGGTCCACATTGAGCTTTTGTCTGAAGAGACGAAAGCGAATATTCGGCAGTCCGACGCGATGTTGGCCAATCCGACCCACATCGCGATCGGAATTTACATGAATACGGCCATCGCGCCGCTGCCGTTTGTGTCTGTGCGTGAAACCAACGCGCGGGCACTGGCCGCGTTACGTTACGCAGAGCAGGTGGGCGTGCCCGTGGTGCGGGATATTGCGCTGGCGCGTTCGATCTACCGCCACTCACGGCTGTATACGTTTGTTGATATCGAAGATCTTCGACAGGTATTCGAGGTATTGAAGTGGTTGAGGGAGGTGGAGCGCGCGAACCAGCCGGACGTGGTGCCGGACGACAGCGCAGATGAGCGTGTGCGTCCGGATGTCGCAGAGGATTGACAAATAGATTAATTGTATTTCGCATGATTTTTGAAAGTTGTTTCGTGGGGCGGAGCGTACAGTGAATCGTGTTGCATCGCCGCATCGAAACGCATTGATTGGCTAACAATTGACCGGTATGAGGATGTGGTATGGCCCAAAAAACGCGTGACTCCGATGTATTTGAATTGGAAGAGATGGCGCCGTCGATGTTTGAGGCAATTCAGGCTGGCGCGACCATCAAGGATATGCAGGGTATCTCCCAGGACTTGATGGATGGCATCTATGCCTATGCGTATCGATTCTATCAGCAGGGGCGTCTGGACGAGGCGGAGGTGTTCTTCCGGTTTCTGTATATCTACGATTTTTACAACGTGGACTATGCGATGG
>NZ_LOSU01000061.1:0-78022 GCF_001522185.1 Burkholderia sp. RF2-non_BP3
ACTCGATCTGATGTTCATCGCCTTTATCAACTTTGCCCTGATCGTCGAAGCCCTTCGTTAGTGTGAACACGCCCTAGCGCGCACATGGTCACGCTGTTGCGCCCGCCGTTGGTACTGCAACTTCCACACGTCACAAAAATCCACGCCCTCAACCACCGACTTCACGATCGAAACGCGCTTGCCGTGCGCACGAATGCGATCAGCAAGAAGCTGCGCATGGTGTTCACCCGGCCTGAATCCGCGCCGGTGATCCACCTTGTCTCGATCGGCGTAGATGATCACGTAGTCGTAGTCGTTCCAGTTGATATCGGCATGCTCCAGGCCACCGCAATTCAACAGGCAGCGGACCTCGATGCGATTCTCGTACCGTGCGACGACCGCAAAGCCAGTCTCGGCGCCCTCCACCAGCGCTAGCGTGCGAGAGCGCGTCGTGTTGAGCCGCACCGACGAACCGAAACTACCGGCCGGCGCGCTCATCTCCAGCTTCGCTCGCGGCTTCCCGTTCTTCGTGAGAAACGGAACCTTCTCGCCGTCAGCCGTGAGGTAGGTGCGATGGACACGCCGCGGCTTCCCGGCTTGCGATCGCGCGCGCTGAAGCATCACGGGAAACTTCCCCTGCTTCTTGCCGAAGGCGTCGACGTACTCCAAGCCTGGGTGACAGCGCACGTCGCGCCCGATCCACTCGAGCCGTAGCCCGGGAATCCGCGTCGATAGGTATGTCCAGACAGGCGAATCAACCGTCACCGGAGCGGCGCCGTCCCACGCGGCCTGCATTTCACGACACTTCTGCTCGTCGCTTTTTTCAGGCCGAACCGGGACCGGCTTTGCCTTGCGGACCACCGCGACCGGAATACCACCGTTGTAGTTGCCGGTTCCGAGCTCGTAGTAGATCTCGCGATACGGTTTACCGGTCACCTCGTGAATCAGCTGTACGCCGGTACCGCCCTTCAAGCAGCGCGCACAATGCCAACCACCGCGGGGGTCTTTCTCGGCGGGATAGAGCCGGAAGGTCTCTTCCCCATCGCAAAGCGGGCACGTCCACCAGCGCCCTTTTCCGTTCAAAAATCGACTGTCGATGTAGTGCGGAAAAACATTGGGCCAGTCGATGGCCGCGAGATTCAGCTTCTTCAGCTCTCCCATGATTCGTCCTCCGTTCGCACAACGGCGAAAACGCGTGCATTCGCCACCGGTCGGATAGCCAGCACAGATGGATCAACAAACCTTCCTACCGCCGCGGACTCCAACGGCACGTCGAATCGACGCGTCATGGAGAGCCCAGAGCGGGACGAAAGGCAGAAACACTTCACGTTCACGGATCTCTCCAGTTGGACTGCGGGTTTTTCGATGCCTGAGACAGGCGCGGAAACGCTTGCTCAACGAAGCCGCGCGCGGGCGCGTCGGCTTGGTTCAGCAACGTCAGCGGAACAGGGAATTGCGGGTGGGAAGGAAGACGGCGTGTGACGTGCCCGAAGGCACGTCGCACGCTATAGGTGAGAGAAAACGGGAGCGAGAATCGGGATGGTGAGCCCTTTCGGGATCGCGTTTGAATCGGACCGAATTAAATAGGGTCTGATCCTAGAACGGGATATCGTCATCCATCTCGTCGAAACCGCCACCACCGCCATACGACTGCGTCTCGGCCGGCGGGGGCGCCGAGCGTTGCGGACGCGCCGCAGTGCTTGCCGGCGGTTGACCGGACGGCTGTCGCGAGGCCGGGGCGCTCGCATGACGACGCGTACCCTGCTCGAATTCGTTATCGCCACCATTGCCGCCGCCGTCACTGCGACCGCCACCATTACGACCGCCGAGCATCTGCATCTGGTCCGCGACGATCTCGGTCGAGTAACGATCCTGCCCGTCCTGGCCTTGCCATTTGCGGGTGCGGATGCGGCCTTCGACGTAGATCGAGCTACCCTTCTTCAGGTACTCGCTCACGATCTCGGCCAATCGGCCGAAGAACGAGATGCGATGCCACTCGGTCATTTCTTTGTAGTCGCCGCTCGCCTTGTCCTTATAGCGATCGGTTGTCGCCACTCGAGCGTTCGCGACCGCGTCGCCACTGGGCAGGTATCGCACTTCCGGATCGGCGCCAAGGTTGCCGACGATGATCACTTTGTTAACAGATGCCATCTAGAACTCCTTCACTTGGTAATTGACCACAGCCACTTGTCCCACATGACTTGCTGGCCATCTTTGTAAATAGGTGAACCGTCTTCCTTGCGGAACGCCGGCACCTTGATCTTGCGCAGGCGCTTGACAGATACGCGGTCGCCAACGCGGCAACCACACTCGCTGATCGCTTCCTTCAGGCCCTCGCCCTGCAATACCTGTTCGCCCCCTCTCGTCTCGAGGCGAAGGGCAAACGACCGATAGCTCCGAGATTTGCCTGGTCGACGGTCGGGGAAGGTTTCTTCGCCCCAGCCGTTAATCCGGCCTTCGACCGGAGCGGAACGGCCCGTTTCGGCATCGCTACCTCGACGTGAAGAACGGAACCCACTCGATTCACCCACAGACGTCTGGCGACCAACTTCGCGCTCAACGTCGGCTGGCGTTTCCGCACCCTCCGACGAGCGTGCCGATCGAGCTTCCGAATCTGCGGTTGGTGATGCGATACCCATAGCGCCAGTGGCCGGTACGCTTGTGCGGCGGATCGCTGTCGCGATCGCGTCCTTCAGCGGGGCCGGGTGCTGCTGCAACATCGCCCAGTGCGGCGCGAGCGCCGGAAGGATCTTCGTGCCGAACATCGTGTCGCCAGGTGCGTCATCGAATGCCGGTACGAACTCGACGACACAGTCGCCCTCGTCGACGAACAGATGGACGATTCCCGCGATTGTCACGAGCGTCTCATTTTCGGCGCCAGTGCCAACAGGCTTCGCGCTGCCGCACGCTGACGAAGGCTGCTCGACCGTCGACGCCGATGCCCGCGGACTGCCGGGGAAGGCCTGAGCGAGCACGCGCGTGAAGAACATGGCTACGCCGCCCATTGCGCCTCCAGCGACAGTTGACCGCTACACCAGCGGTTGAGTCGGTTGAAGTCATAGTTGAGCAACGGAACGTCGCGGATCGCGTCCTGCATCGCGCGCGGTCGGACACGCCCGAGTGCGCAGACGACCGAGTACGGAATCGCCCCCGTCCAAAGCTCCATGATCCAGCCGAGCGTCGCGTAGTAATCGACCTTGTCCACCGGTCGGTTGCACAGCCGTTGATGGAGCATTTCGGCGCAGTCGATCAACGCCTCGGGGACGTTGTCGCTATGCCGGCTGTCGAGGGCGAAGAAAACCACGGCCTCGGCGAGCTTTTCCCGCACGTGCGGCTCCCAGCGATCGGGATCCGGCAAAGGATCGGGTTTGGGTCGAGTGATGAGAATCGGCGAATCACCGCCGAACATGTCGAGCTGCCAACCAGCTACTTGCGGTTTCATGAGCGTGCTCCGGATATCAACCGGGCACCTCATTCCCCTTACCGGGAACGTGGTTCCCGGTGGGAGATGGGGGCGCCTGCGCGAATTGCTTCGCGCGGGCGGACAGGGGCGACTTACTTCGTGCCCGTTTTCAGGTGTTGGGCATTCGTCCGGTTCGACGAAGCCTTGATGGGGATGACAACAGCGGATTTCGCATACTGACGTTGCGGGACTGCCGGTGCCTGAGCTTCGGCTTTCGCCGTCGTGACAGGGCCGCTCTTCGCGTGCCGCGGACTTTCGTCGACATCGTGGCGATCCGCGGTGTCAAGATCCGACTGACGCGGGGCACCCTTCGCGCTGCTCTTGAAGTGGTGAACTGCAGCAATAGCCATAAAAACGAAAACGATGATCGAGTGCGCGGCGATATAGGCCGCCAAGCACAGAGCGAGGAGCTTGACAGGCGATTTGAACGCACCGCTGAACAGGGACTTCAACATGTTTCTCTCCAGAGAAAATCGAACAAGGGGATGTCCGGACAACGCCCGGTGGTTTCGATGCTCGAAACGAGCAAGGAAATCGGCGCGAAGCGCTTTCGTCCGCGACCTCGTTGGTCAGCGCACGAAATCACTCAGGGCCGATTGCAGGGAAGGCGCGGGCAAGCCGCGAAACGGCAGAGCCGGTTGGCTCAGGTAGGTCGATGCGTCGGAAACGCGTGATAGAGGTAGGGTAAGCCGCACCAATGCGCGGCGCACGCGGAATGCTCGGCAATCGCGTACAGCTTTGGGCGCGTCGCCTCGACGCAACCAGTTGAGGGGCTAAACCGAGAATGCTCCAGAAAATCGTATAGCTTTCTCCGGAACTTGACTTCGAAAAATCCGAGACAAACTGGACGCGTCACTTCATCAACCGAGGCGCATCCCAATGTTCTGGATTCTCATCCTTGTAGCTGGTGTCTGGGCACTGGCCAAGCACTACGCGAAGGCCCGTCCCCGTCGCCAATCGACTCCCCCGGTTACCCGCAGCCAGGCATCGGGCGATGCTGGCGAGGCGCGCGTGCTCGGCGAGTTGCGCCGCGTCCTGTCACAACTCTGCGGAAATGACTTCTACGTCCACCCCACGGCGCTGTTGTTGCTACACGCGCCTGGCACCGAGTTCCCGACCGCCGAAGTCGACCATCTCGTCGTCACGCCGTTTGGCATCTTCGTGATCGAGACCAAGAACTGGGCCGGCGCCATCGCGCCTGGCAGCAGCGCCGATACGGTCGTGTGCCACCTGCCGAGCGGCAAGCTCGAGGAGCGTCGCTCGCCGATCAGCCAAAACCGGGCGAAGATTGCCTTCCTCCGCGGCACGTTGCCTTCCGTCTGGAACGTCCAGGGCCTCGGCGTCTTCGCGAACGACAACTGCTCGCTCTCCCCCGACCTCCCGCTTGCCCTCGTCACCCTGCGCGATCTGGGCTATTGGTTGCGTACCCAACGGGATCGAAACGCGAAGTCCGGAAATCCGAACATCAACGTGCAGGCTGCGTGGGGCGTCGTGCGCCGCCTGAGCGTGGACGACCCGACCGGATCGGCGCTATCGGCTCACCGCCATAAAGTTGCCGGAGATTCATCCGTAAACAACTGACCACCCCCATTACATTTTCTAACAAACTGAAACAATCCGTTTCATTTTGTCGGCGTGCGCGATTTGGCGAAAGACACATTGTTTCGTGCAGCTTTCGCCCCTTGGCGCCGAAAAGCGCCGCGTAAGCTGGTGCAGGCCGCCAGGTCTCATTTCCGTCGGTCGGGCCTCCCCGATCCGACTAGTCGCCTAACCCGTGCAAGGGAAGGCATCCTCCAACGGAGAACACCTTGTCCAAGAAACCGCCTAAGAAACCCGAAGACGACGAGAACTTCAACCCTACCGTTCCCGACAATGCCACGCCGGCGGACGGCGATCTCGAACTGAAAGCCACGTTCGCGCATGTGCCGGACCAGCTTGAACTCACCACCGCCGCCCGCGAGATGTTCACCGGTCTGCCGGACGGTCTGATTAGAACAATCATTCAGGAAAGTGAGGAAGTCGCCCACTCGACGCGCAAGATCCTGCAGGAACACATGCGGATCGGCGGCAATTTTGCGCACATCCATGCATCCGTCATTGGCCACTTCGTCAGCACCCAAGGCGACAATCAGAAGGTCAAGAACCGGGCGGCCGAGCTCGTCTACTCCTTCCTCACCAAGGTTTTCCAGAAGTCGAAGTCGTCGGTCAGCCTGTACATCCGTGTCTACAACAAGTTCTCGAGCAACATCGGCGCGGTCGAGATGTTGACGTACAGCGATATGTCTCTGCTGGTGCACAACCACATTGGCGACGACATCATCGAGAAGGTCATCGAAGCGAAGCGTGATGACCCGACGCTCACGAAGAGCGAAGTCAAACAGCTCATCGCGACGCTGGAAGACCAGATCGCCGGAAAGGACAACAGCATCGAGGAGGCAACTTCGCAGCTGCATGCCACCATCGGCCGGCTGGACGACGCTCAGAAAGAGATCGACCGCCTGTCGTCCGAACTCACCAACGTGCGGCAGGAGCAAGCCCGGGAGAAAGAGAAAGCGCAGGAAACTCAGGTTTCGCTCGCCTCGACCGGCAAGCAGGTCAGCACACTGCAGCACACGATCGCGACCAAGGAACGTGAAGTCGAGCAGCTCACTGCCGAAATCGTCAAGCTCAAAGCGAACCCGGTGAAGACCGAGGTCCCGGTGCCGACGCTGCCGGAATCCTACGCGACCCTGCAAGAGGCAATGAAGGACAAGCTGGCCGAATTCGAGGCCGCCAGCGCGCAGCTGGAACAAGCGCAAGCCCAACTGTCCGAGCTTGAGGCGCGTGCGCAGGAACACCGTGCGTCGATCGAAGCGAGCGAGGTGCTCGAAAAGCGGATTCGCGGGCTGATCGATACCTTCAGTTCCTTCGTTCAGGACTATCACAGCGCGCAGTTGCTCGCGACAGCCGACGGAAACCCTGCCCGCTTCAAACCGCTGTTCCAGGCGTTCAGTGACCTGATCGGCAAGTTCCACGGTGAGGTGACGGCGGCCGCACGCGCCTGATTTTGCACGGGCCACGCTTTATTGTTGTGCAGTAGAAGAGAGACTCAGAAAAATGGACAAGAAAAACTCGCGCGAGACCTACCGTTCGATCGAGCGACTGTACGTACCCAACTGGTTGGCCGAACGCATCCAGGTAACAAACTTCGACCTCGTCGATCAGATGAAGTGGCTGCTCGAAATGAATGGGGATTTCAACGATATCCTCGCCGTCGAGCGCAAAGAGATCGACCACGTCAAACATAACGAGGAGTCGCTGCGCAACCTCCTGCGCACGCCGTTCCTGATGGTCGCGCCGACCCTCGAGTCGGTTGAGGACTGGCGCTGCTTCGTCGACGACACACCCACAACCGTCGCGGTCGACCAGCTGATTCGCAAGCTTCCGCCGCTGGACGCGCTCGCGAAGTTCTCGGTCGAACAGCACAACCGCGTCTTCCTCGACCTGGTCACGAGCGTCATTCACCTCAGCGTACTGGCCGCTCCGCTTCTCGGGGTGACGACCGAAGTGGTCGCCTACCTCGCGTCCGTGCCGACCTACAAGCTGCGTATCGCACTCGGTCGAATGAACGGATTGCCGCTGTTTCGCTGGCGCTTCAACACGCCGACGTTCTGGTATCAGTTCACCGCCAGCGATCTGACCGACGAGATGGTGGCGCACCAGATCATGGCGACGTCGCCGATCAGGATGAACAGCGCGCCCGGCAAGGCCGGCTGGAGCGAACTGCGCTTGCCGCGCGAGAAGAACGAGACGTACGCACATGCCCTGATGGCATATGGTTGCCGCGCGTCGACGGCCGCCAGCCTGTTTCGCCTGAATCAAAACGCGATGCGCCAACGGTATGTCGAGATGCACGGCACCAGCTCACCATGCGGCAACACGCCGAACTCGCTCAACTGGTTTGTCGAGACGCCGACCAATCGCCTGCACGGCACGATCTTCACCTGGCTGTACCGCGCTGCGCTCGCATCCGGCGCCAACGCACCGCAAGCGCTGATCGCAACCAACGACGTCTACCAGCAGATCTTCGGCGGGCAGCACGCGATCTCCGTCGACCGCGGCTGCAACCTGACGCGGGCGATGGCCGCCGACAACCGGCTCACGATCGCACCGTGCCGGACCTGCCGTACGGAATACATCGTCAGCAACAACGATACCAAGATTGAGATGCACCATAGCTTCGACTGCCCGGCCTGCACCGGGCAGCTTGGCGCGAAGCGGCGGAGCACGAAGGCGAGGTTGCGCAATGGCGACTAACGACGAACGCGTGGCACTGCATGCCCTTCCGGAACTACCGGCGAGCCTGATTGTGATTAACGGCGATCGCCGACCGCAGTTCGCTTGGTATGACGCCGAGACCGAGCAGTACTACTCCGAGGCAGACGGCCGGGTCATCGTCGACGTCCGAGCCGCGCTGCCGTGGGCAGCAGCCTACGTTCACTAGAGGGCACATGGACGACCTCGCCTACCTGGTCGCAGAAAGCAACGCCGCGTGGCTCGACGGCCGCGGCGACGGCCGATTCGAGCGATACGAACGGTTCTATCTGGCGCAACGCGAGACAAGGGCGGAGTCGTTCGAGCTCGAGCAGGTAAACGAAGCCTATCCCGAGTGGGTGGGCAGTCAGCCGCCGCCGGTGCTTGGCATGCTGGCCAGGCCGTGGTTCGGCAAGGTGCTGGTCGCCCTCACCTGCATGTACGTCGGTGCGGCAGCCGTCCCCGCCGTGTCTTCGGCCATTCCGTACAAATCGACCGTATTGCTGGGCGTGGCCTTCATCGGGCTGCGCGTGTTCCACTGGAAGCGACGCAAATCCAGATGACCTTCAGACCTTGCCCCCCGCCCGATGGCGGGATTTTTTTGCCGATTCACCATTAAGTCTGACGAAATCGAACCGTAATCTAGAATTGGCGGTTTTTGGCTCGCCCAAGCCATTTCAAAAAATGGGCCGCCGGCCGCGCGAACTTGACTTCGCCGCCGGGTCGGTAGGATGAAATTAAGGGTTCGCAGGGTGCGCGCCCAACAACAAGACGAGGACTCCAAGCAATGAAGAAGCTCACGACCATCAGCCTTTCCGCACTCGCAGCGGCATCGCTGGTCGCGCTCGCAGCCTGCGGTGGCGGAGGTGGCGATAGTGGCAGCACGAACACGGGATCGAACGGCAACAACCCGTCCAACCCTGGCACCCCGTCGACGACGGTCCCGGGCACGGTCGATAGCACTCAATACCCGGCCGGCAGCGCTCAGCTCGCAGCGATGAACCTGCTGAACCAATACCGTACCCAATGCGGATTCCCTGCCCTCAAGCAGAATACCGTTCTGGACCAAGCGGCGCAGAACCATGCGAAGTACATCGGCCTCAATGGCGCTGTCATGGATACCGAAAACTCCGGGAATCAAGGTTACACCGGGGCCTCCTATTCGGACCGAGCGGTCGCTGCCGGGTTTCCCACCGGGACCATTGGCATCGGCGCAAGCGGAGCCGGCAATGCTGTCTTCACCACCAATTTCAACGCTACGCTCGCGGGTCAACAGTTTGTGTACTCGCTCCTCGGGGGCGCGTACCACGCGGTCGTAGCCACGTTCCCTGTGGACAATGTTGGGCTCGGCGAATTCGAAACCCAAGTCGCATCCGGCTCCTACACTTACACGGAATCGTGGCAGTCGATCAGCATGTACGGTGCGGCCGCGATGCCGCTTTCAAATGGTCCGAAAACCTTTCCCTGCGATGGCGTGACGGGAGTTCCCTATCGTGAAGTCGGAGAAATTCCTGCTCCTCCGAACGTCTCCACTGCAGGTTGGGGCACCCCCGTCACCGTGATGGGCAATCTCACCGATGTGATCGTGTTGCAATCGGCCTCAATTACTGGACCTTCGGGAGCAGTCTCGGTACAGGTCCTCAATTCCGACACTGATCCGAACAAGTTGCTCGGTAAGTATCAGGCCGTTGCCTATCCGACTTCGCAGTTACAGCCGAACACTACGTATAGCGTAACGATCAACGGGACGGCGAACGGCACCGCGTTCTCACGGAACTTTAGCTTTACGACTGGTAACGTCGTCGGCTGATTATTCAAGCCGACAGAGCACAAAAGCGCCCAAGATAGGCGCTTTTTTTATCCGCCTTGATATCCGGAAATCGGGGTTGCGTAGAATTGGTAGATCGTCCCGTTGTCTATTCGGACGGCACAATAAAATTGGTAATCCGTCCCTTGGTAGTCACCATTTACGTAGTACGGCCCGCTACCCCAGTTGGCGGCCACCATTGTCACCACGCCAGTCCCAAACTGGTATTGGTTGAAATCTCCCGCCTGAAACGTGACCTTGAACCTGCCGCCCGAATAGGTCCGGGACGCATCGTTGCAAATCGTCGCCCAGTCCTTTGTCGTTTGAGGAGGGGACGGCGTAACGTGCGGCGTGCATGTCGGTTGAGTCCAATTCGAGCCGGTCCAGGCCGGACCTGCGACTGTATCGTATCCGGGAGGACAGCCCGGGGGAGCCGCATAGTTGCATTGCGGCTCCGACCAACGCGATCCTTGCCAAACGGAGGCTGACACCGTCGTCCAGCCGGCGCCAGATTGACACTGGGGTTGCGGAATTGCCCCGTTACGCAACGGCACGGCGCACGTTGAATCCTGATAGCCCGGTGTACACGGGATCGGCGCGCATGCCTGCCGCATGCCGATGTACGCACCAGTCCGGTCGTAGAACGGGTACGAACGAAGACCGAAACCCGGCTGGCAGGATCCGTCCGCAAATGCGCTGCCAGCAGCGACCGACAGCATCGCTGCCACTACCCACCTCATCCAGCTTCTCACTCACCTCTCCCTCAATACGAACAATAGGTTTCGACGATGGCGGTGCCGCTGATCCCGTTACCGTTGCCGTCAGTAATGAACACGGTCCACGGGCCGCTGCCCGAGGCTGAAACATTCACGGTCGCAGTCGGATTCACGTAGAAGCTCACCGGACTGAAGACGATCTGTGGCGTGCCTCCGGTCGCGCAGTTGGGCGCCGGAACCCCCCATCCGTTCTGGACCATGAAGTACCCGTGTCGGAGCGCCGGACCGCCGATTGGCAACCAAACGTGGTCCTGACAGGACAACACCTGTCCGCGCCCGTCGCTGTTTTGTGCCATCGCGCCGTTTACCGGGCACGAAGCGCGCGGCGTTGCGATCGCCCCCGGTGTGATCGTCTGCGTCACTTGCAGCTGGCCGTTCACAGTGCTATCGCCGGTTGAAATCGGCGCCGGTGCGGAACCATCTGCTGTCTGAACAGCCAGCGTGCCGGGCGACCGCACCGCGTTGCTGACCGCAACGTTTGACGCTGCGAGCGTAGGCGCTGCAATCGTCCCTGTGGCGTCGATGTTGCCGACGTTGTGAAGGTCAACGCCGTTGACATCTTGGCTCCCGGTCCACTTCAGAGAACCGTCCCGCCGGATGAACACCGAGTTGCCGTCCGACAATGGCCCGTTCGTCGCCATCACAACAGCGGCCGGCGCGCCAGGAACCGGATTCGTCGCTTTCCACGCGCCATTCAACCCGTTGACCGTCGCCGGATTCTGGGTTGTCGAAAACCCAAAACCGGTTCCGGCTGCCTGCGCGACGATACCCGCGCCGGCGACGTCGGGTTGACCGAGCCTGGTCACCGGTTTCGACGGATAGAAGACGTAGCTCACCTTGCACGACGCCGTTCCGGTCGCACAGTCGTCCGGGCCGACGCTCATCTGGATCATGTACGTCCCGCCCCAGAACGGCCCGGCCGCGTAGTCCACCTTCAGATATTCGCCGGCGCGCAGTTCGGCGAACGTCGGTGGTGTGACGGGCGTGGACTTTCCCCCGACCATCTGCCCCACCAACGTGCCGTACTTGTCCGTCACCCAGTTCGACAACGCGGCATTAATGACCGCCAGATTCTGCCCTTCGAGGCTCAGCACGTCGTGCCGGCGCTTCTCGACGTCGCGCTGGATGCCTTGGACCGTCATTAGCGCAGCAGCGACCAGCACGATCACGGCTTCTACAATGCTGAGCATCGAAGATCCTTAGTTATCCTTGGTCGCGTACATGACGATGCTCGCCATCGCACCTGCCGACGCGCATGCTGTTGTCGCAGTTCCCGAACTGAAGTCCGTCGACGGTCCCTTAATCGTCGTGTTGTTCACTTTGACTTGCGTATAAGTCCGCGAAACCGCTTCGGCCGAAAGCGTGCAGACCGATGTCGGAACCGGATAGGTCAGCGCAACCGCGTCGTTCGTCGCGGTCACCGTAGCGGGTGCCGCCGTGACGGAACCCCCGAAGATTCCCGTCAGCGTTCCGGTCGTTTTGTTAAGACGGCGGCCCGCCGTGTTAAATGCCAAGCCCTGCGTGAGCGACAGCATCGATACACCTGAGTAGTCGATTTCACCCGCAGTCGCATCCTGAATACCACTCCGGAAGTACTGAGCCTCGCTCTTGAATTCCGATGCATGGATGCGATCCATAACGTATGGTCGCCCCATATAAACAAGAAGTGCGATAAGCGCCCCTGCAGCCATTACGCCCGCGGCCTCAACCAGCGACAGCTCCCCTTTTTGCTTGCGACGACTTTTTCCGACGAAGTATCGGCGCTTTGTCGCCAGTGGCTTCTTGATCGGTTTCATGCGATGACTCCAGTTAGTTTTGATTGGCAGAAATAGAGGACCCGTCGAATGCGACAGCGCCCGTCGCAAAGTATGATCCCACCCCGAAAACGATGAACATCAGAACTGCCCCGCCGAGGAGCAGGTAGTGGGTAACCTTCGCGTTGCGGCGCACGGCTTCGACTACACGCGCGAGAGAGTTCTGACCAAGATCCTTGATCGACTCGACGAACTGGTCTCGCGCGGCCGCATCGGTCAGGATGTCGATCGTCATTTCCGAGAAGATCCCGGTGTCGAGCGCATGCATCGACTTGTCGGGATTCGCCGTCAGTCGTGCACTCATCTGCCGGAGATGCCAACGCATCCACGGGTCCGCCGACCTCGTGAGCTTGTCCAGCGCGGCGCGCAGCGTCAGCCCAGAGTCGAATAGGCCGGCCAATGAAACGATCAACAAGGCGGCCCGAAGATCGCGTCGATTGCGCCACATGAGCGGCATCGCATCGACTCGGTTTCTAAGTTCACCCGTCCAACGCTTCAGCGTTTGGAAATAGCCGAGAACTAACCCCGCGACGACAGAGCTTGTCAGCCACCAGTATTCGGCGCAGAACGTATCAAAAGCGTAGATGAACTTCCCGAACGCGGACCACTTTTCGAGCGGCAGCACATCCAGCGTCGCCGGCAGGATTTCCGAGCCGAACAGCACGCAGAACACGTAGAGATAGACGATCAGAAAGGCGGGATAGGCCATCTGCATCGATGTCGTCGCGGACAGCACACCTTTTGCGTGCGCCGCCATTTCCGCGAGTTCGAGACCGCGAATCGCAGCATCGTCGCGCGGCGATTGGCCTGCCAGTTCAAGCAGTACAAATTCGTCGTTGGGGATGAACGACTTGATCGCGGTCGCGAAATCGTCGCCGGCGCGCATCCGTTGCGCGATCTTCTGGAACACGGGCCATGAAAGGTTCTTGCGCGAGCGATTCCGAGTCTCGAGTGTCGTCAGTCGCTCGAGCAGCGTTTCACTGTTGCGCAAACCCTTCTTGGCAACATCGAGACGCGTTTCGCGATAGAACATTTCGCGCATCGCGCGGAACCGCCAGGTCGCGACGCGCAGTCGCTCCTTCGCCGGGAACATCATGAAAACCGAGTAGACGAGCGACTTGATCACGACGGAACCACCCCATCAGAATCCGGCGCCACGCGGTATGCGTCGAACGCGCACATCGACTCGTCGATGAACCGCGGATCGATGAGCCCACGCGACGCCTTGTACAGCGCGTGCTCGTAGATGGTCTTGCCCGTCATGCCGGCATCGGCGAAGTCGGTCTTCCGGCTGCTGCGCCACACTTGCTCGGCGCCCCGCCAATCGCGCTCGGACACGCGCTCGAGAAAATCGGGCGTCGGTCGATACAGCTCCATCGCCAGCGTCTGCCCCTTGATGCCGGCGGCTACCTTGCCCGCACGCGTGAACAGACCCGGGCGGCGGCACTGCTCGCACCCGTCCTCGTCCCGGCAGGCCATGGTTGACGTGTCCAGGCCGAACTTGCGCTCCAGCGTCGCGATCTGCTCCGGCGACAGCACGTCGCGCGCCGGCCGCTTGCAGTGCGGGCAAAGAATCGGGATCAGCTTCTGGTTGCCGACCGCGTTCAGGAAGCTGCCGGACGTCACTTCATCCATCGGCAGTTTCAGTCGGCCACCGACCAGTCGCATCACCGCACCGAGGATGCTGTTGCCGTGCAGCGTCGCGCGGACCGGGTGGCCGGTCAGCGAGAGCTCTGCAACCAGGCCGGCCAGCACCGAGTCGCGCACCTCGCCGATCGTGAGGTCGTCTGGGTCCATTCGCATCAGCGTGCGGATCACCTCGACGATCTTGCGGTTCGCATCGTCTTCGGTCTCGCCCGGCCGGCGCTGAATCGAAATATCGGAAAGCCACGGCGCCGGTACCTCGGACGGCTCGTTGACCGCGAACTGTTTGATGCGATCGCGATTCGGCACGAGGTACGACATCGCGCGCAGGAGCGTCGTCTTCGCGGATCCCGTTTCCCCGGTCAGGAACGTGGCGCCGCCCGTCACCTTGCCGAGACTCTCGAGGATCTCCAGCTGACTCGCCTCCAGCCCCATCTCATGCGGGAGCAGCACCTTCACGTGCTTGAAGTTCCCATCGAGCAATCGCAGCGCGACGTCGAACCCACCAACAAGGGGAGCGCTCTGCCACCGGATATTGACCAGATCCATATGCGCTACGAGCGGGATCATCGCGGACTGCGGTGCCGTGGGCTGGAACGTTTCGCCCGAGTTCGTGTTGCGTTGGACGAGATCCTGATATGCCGCCGACAACGCGCGGCGCACGAGCGCCTTCGGCATTTTCCGGTACGAGTACAGGTCGCCGTCGACGCGCAAACGCAGTTCGACGTCGTCGGCAAACTCCCGATATTCCCAGTGCACGTCGCCGGCCCCATACGCTTTTGCTGCTTCGATCACGTCACGGAACGCCCCGATAGCGCGAGACGACTCCGGTACGGTTGTCGACGCGCGCTGCTTCTCCTTGCCGTAAAGCGCAGCGATGACGTCCTCGTCCGCGACCAACTCTTCATGCACGGAAATGTCCGCGCGCGCGAGATCTTTCAGATAGGCCGCGTACAACTGGCTTTCGTGGAATCGCTGCGTCGACACCACGATCGAGATACCCGCCTGCAGCTCGACGGCGATGAATTCGCGACGCGCCGATTCGGTTACGGCGAGCGCCGCGTTTTCCTCGCGTTGGCACAACACGCGCTTGAAGGTCAATGATTCGGCATGCACCAGCCGCGGTCGCCCCGTCTCGATCGAAACATCCGGTGCCTCGGTCACATCCATTCCGATCCGTCGCGCCGTCGGAGGTTCGTCGTAATCGGCCGGCCGGCGCGAAGTGGTTTCACCTTCCTGCGCAGCGCCCGCAGCGGGTGGTTCGGTCGACTCCGTCACGCGCGCTGACGCATGCACTGGGTCAGCCGCCCGCTCGGCGCTCGTGCCCCCTTCGGGTTGCGGTGAAGACGCCGTATCCGCCCGCACTTCGACAGTCGAGCCGCCCGTGTCGGAGTCAGCAGCCATGCGTGGGCCGTCCGCTTCCATATTTGCGGAGCCGCGAGACAGCGAGACGTCTTTGTCGTCGCCGCGATGCGAACCGATTACCTCGTCGATGACTGCAACATCCTCAATTTCTTCCTGCGCACGACGCAGCATCATGCCCATCGTCATCGGCTGACCCTGGCTCGCTTGCCGAGGGTTCACCGGCTTGCTCGACGACTTGAAGCGCGGTTCCCGCACACCATTCGGTTCGGCCGCCACCACGGCATCGCCACCGTCGATCGGCTCCCGACCAACGATCGGCATCGACGACGACGAGCTATCGGTAAAGCCCGCCGCAAACGCCTTGAGCCTGCCGAGCAGACCGCGCTTCGCCGGTTCCTGCGGCTCCATTTCCGCGAAGAGGCTCATTGCGCACCTCCGAGCGGAATACCCGGCAGCGGCGCACCGGTAGGCAACGGCGAACCCAGATCCACGAGCGAACGGATCGCGTTCGTCGCCGGCGACTGTATTGGCGCGGCGCCGCGAATCGGCTCCTTCCATGTGCTCTTGCCTTCGGCCACCGTCACCGCGTAGCCGTCTACGCTCTTGACGCTCCAACCGTTGAGCAGCGTCGCGCCAACTCGCGCTGGGTAGATCGCTTCGCGGAAGGAATACAGGACGTGTGCACCGGTCTCGTCGTTGAACGCACCGAGGAAAGCAACAGGTTCGGCATGCGCGCGCGGCATACGAAGCGGCTTCTCGACCGGCTTCGGCGGCGTCTCAGCCGCGACGCCGCTCGCGGCGATGCCCGGCTGCGGCTGCGACATGGCGCCAGGCGGCAACATACCGGGGCCGGTCGCGCCCCCGCCCAAGCTTCGGATGACGCTCGCGCGGGCCAGTTGATCGATGTCGTCGATCGAAAGCTTGGCCCCGACGGGATCGGCATGCGCGGACACGGCGATACCGACGCCCGCCGCGATGAGTGCGTGCTTAATTAAAGACATAGTATTTGCCCTTCGCGGTGAAGTGGACGCCATACGGCGAATCACCCGTTTCCTTGTTGGTGGTCGCTGGTGCGCCCTCATTGAGGCGCAGCTCGACCTTCAAGGATTCGAGCGCCATGTTGGGCGGCAGCTTCGCGAGCAGCGGCGACTGCCACCGGAACCCTTCGATCGTCCATTCGCCCTGTCTGAGCAGGCGGCTGCCGTGCGCCCCCTCGCCCGCGCCCGGCGTGGTATTGAGAGGCCGCGCTTCGCCGAGGTTGACGACGTAGCCGTAGGCACGAAGGTCGAGGGGTTGGACCGACATCCGCTGCGGCGGCGTCTGCAGCATGTCGATGAAGGCTTGCTCAGCCGGCCAGCTTTTCGATTCGCTCTCCATCAGAGAAGCTGCTTTCGGAATGGCAGGCCCGCGCGAGGCCAGCGTGCGCCCGTCACGCGCGAAACTCAGTGGACGCATGTCCGCTGTCGCGGCCTGCTCGAACCCCGCGAAGGTTCCCCCGTTCCGGCGGAACGTCATCGTGCAGAACCCCGACGATGGACAGTTCGCCTCCTGGAACAGCCAACCCTTGATCACCGTTTCCTTGCCACCGACGGCAGCAAGCAACGCCGGCGCCAGCTCGGACGCTCGCGGCTGCATACGTGCGAACACGTCGCGAACAGCAACCGCGTACTGTTCAGCGAAGGTAGGTGCCCGCGGCGGCGGAGGCTGCGGCGACAGCATGTCCACCACCTTGGGCACGCCGAAGAATGCGCCCACCACGGTGACGAGCACCGGGATGGCGGTCGGCAACGAAATGGGCGGTCGGCGGAGGAGCCCGACCTTCCGGTTCGCGAGCAGCTCGCTCGCTTGAAACGGCTCGTCGACGTCCCCGATCCGGTCGCCCGTACCGAGCGTCTCGAGCGAAAGGTTGCTCTTCAGGCACTCTTGCTCCATCTCAAGACGACGCGACTGCGCCATCTCGGGCGTCAGCACCTCATCGCTACGGACCGCGCCGCGCACCACGAAAACCATGTAGACGCGCAAACCGTCCTGCAAGAGCACGAGGGCGGCGGCCCGATTCTTGATCCGCTCATGCAACGCGACGCGAGCCGCGCCAGAATACAGGCGCGCGCCTTTGATTTCCGACATGTCCGGCTCGGCGAACCCGCCGATCAGCTCGGTACCGACCTTGAACTCGACGAAGTGGGTCGCGTTGAACACGTCGGTATAGCGGCGACGCTCGGCACCGCCCCCCTTCACCGGGTAGGCCCGCCAGTCGATGCCGAACACCAGGCGTGCGCACTTGTCGGTCGGCAGAGGTTCCGTGATGTGCATCATGGCCATCACATCGACGGAACGACCGTCGCCTTCAGCATGATCACCTGGAACGTCTTCGACTTGTTCCAGCTTCCGGTGAGGCCGGCAATTCCGGTATTCGTCGTGCTGTCAGCCTGATCCGTGATCGCGCCATACAGCACGACCGTCTGGCCGTCCGACAGCGCGATCGTCTGGTCATCCTTCGTGCCAACCGTATGCGCCAGCTGGATCTGTTGCTGCGTTTGGCCAGAGCCAGCTCCTGCGCTTGTGAACGGCCCGTTGAGCTTCGAGCTGTCCGCCCAGTACGCGAGCACGATCTGGTTATGATCATTGACGGCCGGCAGCACATTGACGAAGTCGCCGGTCGTGATGGTGCCCGGCGTCAGTCCCGGCACACCGCCAGAGGATGCCGTCAGCGAGCCCGACGACGGCGTCGTCGACCGGAGGTAGTCATCGCTCTTGAACGACGCGATCGAGACCGGCAACCCGTTGACGGTCATCTTGGTCATCGTGTTGTCCTGCACCGTGCGGCCGTACTGGTTCAGCGCGTTCACAACCGCGTTCGTGCCGGAGAACGGCGCGTCCGGGCGCAGCACCGACACGCCGACCGCGCCACCGCCCGTCGCGAGCGACGTGGGCGACGTGAAGCTGATCGCGTAGCGCGCGAGGCCAGCGTGCATCGCATTGAATACGACGTCGGCATTCATGCCGGCCTGACTACTCTTGTTCAACGCAATTTGGAGTGTCCGGACCGTAATCGCCACCTGACGCGTGGAGATCGCATTCTCGTGCTTGAGCAGCTTGCCGATGTTGTCCGCGGCTTCCTTGGTGTCGTATACCATCACCAGCCGGCTTTGCGGGTTCACGCTCACCCGGCCCATCGGCGATTTCAGCTTGTCGATTTCCGCCGTGATCGCCGCGATTTGGTCGAAATCGCCTTCGCGGCCGGTCGACGTCTGGGCGGAGAACGAACCGGTGTTGCCACCGGAGCTACCGCCACCGCCGCTGCCGGACTGATTGCCTGTCGACGTGTCCATCCCCTTGCTCATCGTCGACTTGATCGACACCTTGCCCGGGATCGCGGCGATCTGGTACATGCGCGTGACGAACCGATTCACGTTGATCGTGCTGCCGTCGAACGACCAGTCGAGCCCCAGGTCGGTCGTCATGTTTCGCATGTACATGCCGGTCTTGCCGGAGAACGCCTGCCGGTAGACCGGCTCTTCGGTTCGCGCGGCGTTGTTCTGCCCTTTCGACTCCGTTTGGCCGGGCACCAGCGAGTCGCGCGGCACGAACACGTCCGGGCTCAGGTGCACCGGATAGCCGGTCGCCGTCGAAATAAGCGTGGCGATCTGCTTGATGCCGAGGTTCGCGGGCAGCGTGACCGCCTTGTCGCGGAACACGGCAGGCAGCGTCGCCTCGTACGCGAGCGGCACCAGCCGATCGCCGAGGAACGCGGTGGGCACGTCTTCGACGAGCGCCATCGGCGCCGGCCCCTTACCGAGCGCGTCGGAGATCGTGCGGTGCGCAGCGTCGTAACTGTCGTTGACGTTCTGCTGCGTGACGGCGCAGCCTGCGGCCATCAGCGCGCCTGCGATCGCGACGACGGATTTCAAAGGGTGAACACGCATGGTTCTCAATCCTGGCAATTGCCCGCGCGTGCGATCACGCGGATGACGTTGTTCGTGTGGCGGCACGCGCGCGTCGGCGTGCGCATGTGGTTCGTCGCCTTCATCACCTGCTGCAGCACCGACGTGAAATCGCCGGTAAAGGAGGCGTTGAACTCCAGCGGGAGGTCGTCGTCGATCTTCCAGGCGAGCTGCCAGCCTTGCTGCTGCAGCCAGCGGTCGAGCGCGTCGCGCAGATTCACGTCAGCCGGCGTCACCGAGAAGGTCAGCGTGCCGGTCGCGGCTGGCGCACCCGCGCCCGGCAACACGACGGCAGCGACGTCGGTGGACGGGGCCGCTGTCGTGCTCGTCGGCGCGGGCGCCGGCGCCGGTAGCAGTCGCCCCGGCTTCGGGCTCTCTGCAGCCGTCGGCTGCGCCTTCGGCGCCGACGCAAGCACCTGCCAGCCGTCGGCGTCGATGGATTTCGCAGTGGGATCGGCCGCAGCGTGTGCCGCGAGATGCAACACGGCCAGCCCCGCCGCAACGAGTGCGCGAACCCGCGCCTGATTCGAATGTGTCTTCTGCATGGTTACCGGCCCTGTTGCATAAAGCGGCGATAGATCGCGCTGGCGTAGACGAGCTGCTTGGACGGCGTCACCGCGTTGTAGGCGCCGACCGCCTTCCAGTTCGGTCCGAAGCGGCGCACGTTCGACGCGAGGATCCAGGCACCGACGTAGGCGCTGACGCAGCCGTTGAAGAGATGCTCACGACGGATGCCGTAGCGCGCCAACGTGGGTAGCCACGACGTGTTGATCTGCATGAGGCCGATGTCCTCGCTGCCGTTCGTGTTCCTGTTCACGGCGTTCGGGAGCATCCCAGACTCGTGCTGCGCGATCACGCGCAGCAGCCGCGGATTCACGCGATGGAAGGCCGCCGCGTCGTCAAGGCAATCTGCACGACTCGGCAGCGCAGTGAATGCCAGCACGGCGGCGACGATAGGCGCGATACGCATCACGACGTCGGCCCTCCGCTCGCCTGCAGCGTGGCGTCCGGCACTTCGCGGTAGACCACTTCCTTGCGGCGCTTGACGTGGATCGTGTTGCCGTCGGCCATCACCGTGAACAGGTCGGAGGTGCCTTCAAACATGAAGTAGCGACCCTTCTGTTCGCCGATGCCCAGGTTCCGCGCATCCGTCACACTCACCCGAACGACCGAGTCCGCAAACTTGAAATACGTCCGGCCCTCCCGATCGAACACGGCGTCGAGCTTTGCCGGGTTCGGCTGATCGAAGTCGTAGACCGTCTTCGCGTCTCGCATTACCTCGACGCGGTTCGTCTCGTCAGCAACCACGAACCGCTCTGCCCGGTCGATCGTCAGTACGTTCTTCGCGTCGTCCCAGCTCGTACGCAGCACCTTCCCGTCAGGCGTCTTGAATGTGACGGTCTTGGCGGGCTTCGACGTGAAGCGAATCTGCATGTGCGTGTCGTCGCCGTCCCGGATTGCCTGCGCGCCGAAGCGTTCAGCCAAGAGCGATACCGGCGGCGCTTCAGCCGCGACCCGTGCAACCACTCGGTTCAACCCCGCCTCGTCGGCATCGCGGCTCGACGACGCGTAGTTCAACGCAGCGGATTTCGGCGCGTCTCGATGCAAGCGCACGTGGCGCGCGGCGAAATCGACGTCCGCGTACAGCCCGGTTTGCGTCATCAAACGATCGAGCGCCTGCATCCAGTTTTCGCCGTCGCGCGTGCCGAACTGCTCGAGCGTCGTCAGGTCGACGTCCTTCTGAGCCGATCCGGTCCAGCCTTGGGGGACGAGCGCCTTGACGAAGCCGCCGACTGTCATCGACGCGCGAAGTGCACGGACAGGTTCGAGTGCCGGACGTGCGCCGATCATCACCAAGCGGTTGGTGAAGCCATCGAATCCGGCCGGCTGGTCGTCCTTCATCGCGGCCAGCGCACCGGAGCCGCCAATGAACGTGTTCGCCTTCTTCCAGCGTGCCGTGACCGAATGGGCGCCGACCTTGTATGTGATCGATGACGGTGTGCCCTCGACAACCACGTACGGACCTTCGGTATGGCCGCCCTCGGCGACGATGACCTGACCCGCACGCGGCTGGATGTAGGTTTTCTCGCCATCGTTGAAGATGAGCGCCGGCCGTTCAGAAATTCCGCCGAGGATGTCGTAGTCGAAGTCGAACGGATCGGTGTTTGCCGCCGATGCGGCTGCGCAAACGATCGCCGACGCGGCGCACGCCAGAAACTTGATCGTGTGCTTCACAGGCCTGCCTCGATCATTGAGAGGTGTTGAGCGAACCGCGCGAGGTAGGCGCGCCCGGGATTCGGGTTCGCGCTGTGGTAGTACGCGACCGCCTTCGCGACCGAGTCGGTGCGCGCGAAGTTCTCGGAGAGGATCGCCTCGGCTACGGCGATGTTTGTCGCCGGCGAGAGCGCATCCCATGCCGACGCAAAGCGCTTGCCGTGGTAGCACCAATTCACCTGCATCAGGCCGACGTCGAAATCGCAGCGATCGCGCGCAAGCAGCGTCTCGATCGCCTTGTACGCTTCCTCTCGCGACTTGAAGAAGTAGCCCTGGCCGGCGACGTTGAGCGTCCACGGCCACGCACGGCCGCGGTAGTTCGATTCGTTCAGCGCAATGCCGGCGAGAATCTTCGGATCGACGTTGGTGTGCAGCAGTTCGAACGGCACCACCGCGCGTGAGCACGCCCATCCGCCCCGCCGTTCGGCGAGTGCTGCCTGCGCGCCGTCATCGAGCACAAGCGGTTGCAGCCAGCCCCGGTCAATGAACAGGTCATCCAGTGCGACGTCGCGGCCATCGATCGACACCGTGATGCCAGTTTCAGGCGAGCTACGCACGGATTGTCCGATCAGCGGTGACGCCCATTCGACGAAGGCGTCGAGGCCGCAGTAATAGACCGGCTTGCCCGGTAGCATCGCGACACGGCGCGTCGCCCCGTCTTGAATGACGACGCTCACCGGGCTGATCACCTGCGCGATCACGGCCGACTGGGCATAGCTGCTTGCCAACGCCATCGCCGCCACGAATGCCATGCGCTTGATCATCGCGGCCCCCGATACGGTTCGAGCACCATGTCGCGATTGATCTTCATCATGAAATGCCGCTCGCCCGGTGCCGACGTGATCGTCGGCGGGATGTTCTGGTAGCGGTTGAGCACCGACTGAGCCGTTTGTGCCGCGATCTGACCCGCCGTGCTCCCCACTTGGGTGACACCAAGCGGGCCGGACGTCGTGGTCTGGTCACCGCTGCTAAAGGCACGAACCAGGATGGCGGTCAGGAACGAGGTCGAGTAGATCTTCAGGAAGTGATTGTTCACGTGACCGCTGAAGCCGGCTACGCCATTACCGTCCGCACCCTGCGCGCCGTACAGCGGCACGTGCTTGCCATTCGGTAGACGCATTTCTGCACCGGCCACGAGAATCGACTCCTGCCCCGGCTGAATGTCCGAGCTATACGGTGCGACGATCGTGGTGCCCCACGGAATAACCAGGCAGCGGCCGTCGCCGTTGTTCGCGTACACGTCGCTCTCGACGATCAGCGACGCGGTGCCTGGGCGATCCGAGTCGAGTGCTTCATTCGAGAGAACGGGAATCTTCGCGGGCGGCGACAGCGTGCAGCCGTGCGACTGCCCGACAAAGCCGGTTCGCGCGAAATCCTTGTCGCCCTCGTTCAACTGCGCAACGTCGCGCATGAACGCGTTGTCACGCTGCTGAGTCGTCAACGGGCCTGCGGCCTGACCACCGCGCGTAGCCACAGCCGCCTGTGCCATCGCTTCTTTCATCGCAGCGTCCTGAGCGGCCGCCTGCTGGAGCAGCATTTGCTGCGGCGAGATCACGCCGTTCGGCAGTTGCGGCTGCTGCGGTTGGGCGTCCTTCACCTTCACGCCCGGACGGAAGATCGGCGACACGTAAATAGTGTCTTCGTCGTTCGCAGCTTTTAACTGCGCCGTGCCAGCGCTCGGCATCACGGCATCAGCCGACAGCGTCGGCTTCTTCGCGTTTGCAGCTGCCGCAGCGCTCGCTGCGGCAGCCGCTTCCGCTGCCCGGCGACGGGCTTCAGCCTGCTGCTCTTCGATGATCTTGTCGACGTCGGCCTTGTTTGCGTTGCTCTTGTCGACCGCTTCGGCCGCTCGGTCGCGTTTGGCCTTCAGCGCTTCGGCCTCGGCCTTGTTGGCTTCGAGCGTCTGCGTGTAGAAACCCAGCGCGCCGATAGCAAGGGCCGCGATCGCGCCGATGGCAATCATGACGTTGCGCGGCACCTTGCCCTTGAACAAGGCTTTCTCTTCCGGGCTGGTCGGATCGGTCTGTTTCGCCATACCGTCCTCAGAACCCGAACAGACCGCGACGGCCACGTGTGATCGTCACTTCCTCGCCCGGTCGCGTGAGCTTCACCTCGTCGGCCAGTCGCTGGATGACGATGTATGGCCCACGGCGAATAAAGTTCGGGCTGACGATGTCGCCGCCGTCCTTGATCGTCGGCACGGCAAACGGCGTGCGCGGTGGCATCCGAATCCAGATGAACGTGCCATCGTCGAAGACCATCTCGGGTTTGAGTGAACTCGTACCGGACACCGTGTACTCGAAGTTCAGCTTGTCAGGCGACACGCCAATCGGCCCGGAATCCGATTTAGAGCCGTGGTCAGCGTCCTGGTTGTCGCCCGTAGCGTTACCGCGCGCGCATACCTTCGCCATCAGCGAGTTCGGGTAGTTGAAACGCACGTTCTGGTAAAACAGGCCGCCCAACGGCGACGAGACAAGCGTGAGCTCGTACTCGCGCTTGTTCGTACTCAGGTGCAACGTGTTGACGAGGCCCGGCTTGGTCGGCTTCACGTAGACGTGATTTGCGCCATCGGTGTCGAGCACCCACTGCACCGAGTCGCCCATCGCGGGCTCGCTGATCACGGTCTCTCCGCGCTCGAACTCGATCGTCGTGAGCTTCAACGGCGCAGTCATGACCCGGAAGATCTTGTCGCGGCTGTACGAAAACACGGCCATGCGCGCATCGCCAGGCATCGTGATCGGGTCGGCGCCGGAGTTGTACGGGTTCACCGGGCTCATCGCGTCACCGATGATGCTGCCGACGTCGAAATTCGGGATCGGGGCGATCGTATTCGCGGTGTTCTTCGTGGCGAAAGCATTGGCCGACGCTGCGATCAACGCGAGCGCGCCCCAGATCAGGAGGGAACGTGTTCGTTTCATGCGCCGGTTTTTTGCAGAGTGAAGAACGGGTAGTAGAGGCCGTACGGATTTGTGCCCAGCACGTCTTCCGCAGTCGGGGGGATGATCTGGTAGCGCATCGTCAACGCGAATCGGATGTCGACAGGTTTGTCTGCGGGCGATTGCCGCGTCGAGGTCGTGAATTCGACGACGACCGTCGAGTCCTCGAGCAAGGACACGTTCGTGACTTTCGTCTCACGCACCAGCTTCGGGTTAGTGGTGATCTGGTCGAACGGCTTGTCGTCACTGATCCACGCCGCGAACTGGTTCTTCGCGTTGCCGACCATCTTGGCCTTAACCGCGTTGATGTTCTTGGCGAGACGCGACGTACGGATATCGTCGGTAAGAACCGGCTCGATCGTGAACCAATGCTCGACGTCCTGTTTGATCGCCGTGCGCTTCGCCTGGTCGTCCGGGTTATATGCAGCCAGCTGCTTGACCAACGGATTGCCACCGGCGTCCGACGAGACGCCATACGACCGGACGACGGACGGCGGCGGCTGACGTGTATAGACAGCACCGCCCGCGATGATCGCGAGGATGAAGCAGAAGGTCTTCCAATGATTGGCTTCAACGCGCAGACGCGTCCCCTGATCGAAGACGATCGTTTCGGGATCGTTGTTCGAGTAGTGGCCGGGCGCCGGAGACAGGGCGACCTGCTTCTTGTTACGGGGAAAGAGTCGGGGGAATCGCATCACGGAGTTCCAATTGGGACGGATCAATTGGAACAGCCGAGGTGACAACGGCACGTGGGAAAAGAGCCGTCATTTCAGGGACCTTTTCGCGACAAGGAAATGAGCACAAGCAACAACCGCGAGCACTCAACCGGTTGCAGCGGGTTAAGGAGAAAGCTGCCCGAAATGGGCGAGCTTTCCGGTCTTGCGATTGCGTCTAGAACGATAGAATCAGGGAGTCGATCGTTGCACGCGTTGCACGCAGTACGACGGTCGTCACGCGAGTGACATTACTCCGATATGTTTCGAAAAAACAATGATTTGGGAGTGATCGTTATTCGAGGCATACCGGCGCCCCCCCTCAACCGGTTGCGCGGCATTTTTCAGAAATGACAACAATCAGTGGCTAACGATCATCCACTTCTATGACCTGTTCCAATTCGTGCAAGAGTCCATCCATTGAGAAAGCCGACATCCATCGAGACCGCTTGACCGCAATTGAACAACATGTCGATCTTCGTCGGGTCGATTCGCCCCCGGTAGTGTTGGGCCGTTTTTATCGTGAGCAGCTTGATCGCAAGCTTTGGCCCAGTCAGGCACAACTGGCCATAGACCTCAATGTATCGAAGGCTAGCGTCACACGATCGATTCAAGCATCTCGGCTTCCGCCCGAAATAATAGAGTCGTTTGGCGGCACGGATCATGTCTCGTTTCGCGCAGCGGAAATCGCTACGAAATTGATCCGCGAGCTCGGCAGCGATATTGTCGTACGAAGAGCATTAACGGTGCCGAGGGGGACCACTTCGCCAACCGTAAAATTGATCCTGTGTACTGGCGTTGCTCAAGCCGATGGGGGGCTCGCACTAAGGTTGTCGCCAGGGGCAAGCGGTCGACACATTCGGATCGACTCGCCGCAGATACAACGTGTGATTCCTCACCTTTCTATGTTGGAAGTTCTAGTCAACGCACTCCTTCCGTCATTGCTTGGACGTTCCAACTGAGCACGTAGGTTCAGTTGGCGGTGGTTCAGTTCACAACGCGTATTCTTGCGTTCGCCCTATGGGTGACAGATTCCGACCCAGCCGTCGTATAGGTGACATTTTCCGACCTCGATGTAGCCACTCTGGGTGGACGGACGTAGTTGATCCCAGGACTCATTCTGACGGTGACGTTTTCCGACCCGAGTGGGATGTTTATCTATGACAAATTCCGACCTGCTTGTGGCTCCCAAAATGTGACAAATCCCGACCCACTCAAAGGTCCTGAACAGTGACAAATTCCGACCCAGGTCTCCGTCGCGTGGAAAGTGACGTTTTCCGACCTAACGTGCTATGAGAATGGTGACGGATTCCGACCCATATCGCGGGCCTGATGGTGACAAATTCCGACCTATATCGCGGATCTAACGGTGACAAATTCCGACCCAAGTACCAGTGCGGCGGTGACATATTCCGACCTATAACGTGCGTCTGACGCGCGGCAAATCTGGTTCTCACATTGTGCTTGCCCTTGCTTGGAGCAAAGGTGACATTTCCCGACCCAGGCGCGTAGGCGGTCACGTCATCCCAAGTAGATTCGATGAAAAGTGAGTGAGTACTTAGTGTCATTCGGGCATTGAGGTCGGAAAGCGTCACCTTTTGGGGTTCGTGCGCCTCCTTTTTGCCATCCGGTTAGACGTTACCTAAGGTTATACGGACGGTCCGGGTCGAAAAATGTTACTTTTCAGCCATCGTGGCGGCAAGCCGCGAAGGGTTTTGGGGTGGTTTGGTTGCATCAGAGGAACTTTCTATCGGTTCTCTTTGTAAGACAGTTTATAGAACCGTTTGTAAAACCTTTTGTAAACGCTTTGTCACCGGCCGGAGAGGCTTGCTGGTTAAGGGTCTCCGGCCGGTCACAGTGAAACAACTGTGACGTATACCGACCTTGATGTGACACAATCCGACCCTAAGTGGACACAGAGCGGGCCAGGAGTGACAAATTTCGACCGTTATCCACAACGGTGACTTGCACCCTGCAGATGTCACCTTATAATTGCGACACCTCCCGCTGAAGGTCACTTTTGTGAACAAAAAGGCAAAGAATCGGCTCGAGCCTGCCCAAGTCGAGATTGTTGAGATCGAACCGCTCCAGATCGAGCCGTCGGACGAGCCGCCTCTGGACGGGGATGGCCGAGTAAGGGGCACTGTTGCCATGAGCCGCGCTCTGGTGAATGCTCAACAAGGGCTGACTCTCAACGAGAAGCGGGTGATGATGGCCGCGCTCCGATGTATAGATAGCAAGAAATCACCGTATTTGCATAGCAAGGGTAACGGTTACGTGAGCGTACGTGTTCGAGCGGACGAGTTTGCTGCCCTTGCTGCGCTTGCTCCTAGGTCTGGCGAGAAGCAAGCGACGGCTGCGTACGAGGGACTGAAGGAGGGATGTGCCAGCCTTCAGAAGCGACAGTTGACCTATATGGATGGCCCGAAGAAGGTCGTCCTGAACTGGGTATGGAAAGCGGTATATCACGAGCGCGAAGGATGGGCCGAGGTTTCATTTTCCCCCGATCTGACACCACATATCTTCATGTTGCAAAGGCGGTTTGTTTCGTATCAACTTGAGTTTGCACGGGGGCTGCAGTCGCTCTATTCTTGGCGCCTGCTTGAACTGCTGATGCGAGAGCGCGACCGTGGACGGCTCCTGATCACTCTGGAAGACTTCCGGCATGTGCTTGAGATCCCGGCAACATACCGCTTTGCAGACATCAAGCGTCGAGTAATTGAGACTGCAGTGAACGAACTAAACGCGAAGGCAGATCTCGTCATTTCCTGGACGCCGGTGAAGCTCGGTCGCGCCGTGAATTCGCTCGATTTCCAGTTTATCCAGAATCCGCAGAGCCGGCTGGCGTTGGACGGCGACGTGGCCTTTGCGGAAGCGAGTGGCGCGACGACTGCCGCGGGCTGAATTGCAAGGGTTCACTGGATCGCTCAAGCGACGTTGTTGGGAGTCCATCGCAGAGCGAATGCCGCCCAAGTGCTATGTCCTGGGCGGCGGGATTCGGAGTATTGAGCCCCTACTTCAGTTGGTGTCCATCGTCTGCGAGGAGTTTCTTGAATGCTACGACGTAGGCCTCAGCTTTTTCTGCCGATCCAAGGACGAGGTCGACGCGGACTTTCCCATCGCCCCACTCTTTGATAGCACCAATCTCAGCGCCGTCGTCAGTTGACACCTTGTACTGTCGCGAAAGCGACTTCCGTGGCGCACGGCCATTCTCGAGGCTCTCACGGATGGCCTTCACCTTCTGAAAAGGAAGTTCCTCATCACGAATTCGTTCTGCGAATGCCAAGGTGCGCTTGTCATCCGTGGCCTTTAGGTACAGGGTAAGTTCATAGCTCGTCGAAAGGCCAAATTGTTTCGGCTGCGCAGCGATTACATCAAGGACTGACTGCGGCAACTCCAGCAGCGAGAGAATCTTGCTGACCTTGGATTTTCCCTCTTCCACGAGAACCGCCAACTCGTCGTTGGACTTTGCGTGTCCCTGATCGAGAAGCTTCTTGTACCCGAGTGCAACATCCAGGACGGTTTCCTGCTCACGCTCGTTGTTTGCCGCGCGAGCAAGGCGATAGAAATCGATGGGATCTAGGCCTTCAAGCAGTTTGACATCCAGTGTCTCGGCGCGATTGCGGAGTGCCCCAAGCTTTCGGAACTGACCGTCGATCAGGATTGCTCGATCCGCGAAGTCCGGATGACGCCCGGCGAGTACGGGGACTAGTTGGCCATCTCGCGCCATTGAGGCTGCGCGCGCGGCGATCAACTCTTCCTTATAGATAGTTCGACTGTTGAGCGGATTGTCGTCGATATGGCTAATCGGCATCGTTATGTACCGCGACCGCACTTTCCCCGATTGCTCTAGGTTTGCCAAATATGCTTCTGCATCGGACGGCGTGGGCGAGACAACAGTTTCCTTGGCGGGCGCCAACAGACTGCTCCGCCCACTCAGTGCTTCATCGACACGGTCGAACCTTGAAGGCGCGGACGCTTCTCGCATCGTCTGGTCACGCTTCACGCCGGCGTTAAGCGCAGCAGAAAAATCCTTCTTCGTCATGCTCGCACCTCGAGGACTTCGAGAATTTCGTCGACAAGATCATTCAGTTCTTTATGAGCTGCCTTCGCAGATCGAAGTTGAAGGACCGTTGCGCCGGACACCTCAGCTTCCTTGTACGCGGTGCGAAAACCGAGCTTGGTTTTGAGCATCGGGAGTTCGTCGTCGCCTGCTGCTGCCTCGAAGATTTGCTTCACGATCGTCACGTTTTGATTCATGTTCGCAAATGATCGAAGTTTGAGATCGGGGTTTCGTATCTGCGCTTCCATTCCCAACTTTTTGGCCTCTTGAACGGCCCACAAGTTGCCGCCCGATGCGGCAATCGGAATAAGTCCCAGATCGGAGATGAGCAGGGCTACAGAGGGGGCCGCGGATTTGATGGCCGGCGGACAATCAATGACAATAAAGTCGTAATCATTGACATATTTTGCAATCTCACGATCGGGGCGCGGGCTAAGTGCGAGGTTCGAAATAGCAGCGGGATACGGCCGATCATCCGGGGCTGCACCGACAGAGAGCGTCGCGGTGCCCTGCTCGTCCAAGTCCACGAGCAGTGTTCGATAGCCTCGCACCCCAAATGCGCCTGCGATATTGGTGGATGTCGTCGTCTTCCCCGACCCCCCTTTCTGATTGAAGACTGCGATAATTTTCGCCGCCATGTTTTCTCCTTGTCGAAACGAAACTTGGACCGGGGGCAGTTTCTACGTAGAAACTGCCCCCGGTCGACTGCGGCCAATCTTAGGATGACTTGCGTAAAACATCAAGAAAAACGACTGATTCGGAGATGAAATTTATTACCCTAGGATGCAAACAAGCCATGCACTATGGAAATTCTTCTCAGCCGTCCCGTGAGTTTCTACGTGGAAATTAGTCGCGCTGACGAAGACGGGAAAGCTTAGGTCACGACAAAGCCTCGCGGCATCAATCGAATTTTGGCGAACAGTCGTGTCACATAAAGACGATGATGGGTGTGGGATTGCCTACGAGCTGCCACGTCAATTTTTTTCGATCTCCAGGGCATGCATTTTTCATCTTCGTATCAACAGCGGCCGCGTCGTCTGTTGGGCGGGCAGTTTCTACGTAGAAACTGACGTGGCGGAGCGCTACATCGCGCGTGCAACGGTCTGGATGCGCTGGGGGCATTCAGGTTCGCTCGTTTGGGGGCTTCGCTCGAAGGCCGGGGCCGGATAGTTTCTACGTTGAAACTGGGAGCTCGCATCCCGCTTGAAACGATGGCACCGCGGAGTCTCGCGAATTGAATAGTCCAAGAGGATCGATTGGTTTCTGCGCTAGATTGAGATGATGGGTCCCTCGGCCAGGGGGGGCGCCTTATATACTGAGTGTGCGTCTTGAACACGACTGGCTGCGTGACTGCGGAAATGCAGAGCGGATAGAACCGGCTGCGTTAAGTCCCAGATAATCTAGGACTTTTGGGTTGCACTCGTCCCAAACTGCCAGATTATGTTTGACTTCGACAGGGACTTCTCTCAAGGTCAGGCTTTATCTAGGGATTCGTACGGACTGGGCGCGGTCCGAAATGACAGAGCGCCCACCATGCTGGCGGGTGGACGCATGTCTGTTCGTCAGAAGAAGCGGGCGATCATCTGCCGAAATATCACGATGCCTCTTCTATCATGCACTGTTGCTCGGTCCTGATGTAGATGGACGCCGTCTGGAGTGATGCTTGGCCAAGAACTCGCTGCACTGCATCAATTCCCAACCCGGTTGGCCGGGTAGAGCGTCCAGCGATACGCGTATTGGGCTGGCGACTCAGTCCGAAGTCGTTCGTGATGAACGGTTCTATTGAATGCGGGTCGACAGCCACGCCGATCAAGCCAAGCTAGGCTCAGACTCGCGACCCGAGACAGCGCGCTGCACTCGGGTCGAAGGCGGCACGAAATCGTTGATTTCGCGATCCCAACGGCAATTCGACCGCGGTGGCAAGCGGTGAATGCTTAATAAATAGGGTCGCATCAATGGGGCTGCCTTGTCGACCCCCATCGCCTACCGGGAAATCCTTGTGACCTTCGCTCCAGAGTAACGCGAAGCCGAAGTCACGAATCTCAGAAAACCGAAAGTGGTCATCGAAACCGGGGTGAAAGCGCGAAGATATGGTCAATGTCGTGAAACAATCTTCCAACAACCGGCACTCCCGTGCGAAGGCCGTCCGACAGGGCTTTCCGCTGATCTAAGCGGTGATTCATCGTGATGTTTCACGATGTGGCGCGTCTCCGAACGCGAACGTTTCCGTCACACGCTGCAATTTCGTCGAATAGCTCATTCATCATGAAAATGTATTGTTTGATACGTGTTTTGTAGTTTTGCGTTCATGGATCCCTTTCGGGCGTTGCGGGTCAGATCGGCGCATGATCGCCACTCGGCCGCTTTTGAGCGTTCTCGGTGCAAGACGGTTGTCGCGCAGCGCTTGCGTGGAAGTCCGTTCGACCCTGAAGCACAAGATGCACTGCAACGGATAGGGGGCTACCGGAATTCTCAAAATTGCTCTGAGGAAAGTGCCGCACACCGAATTGGGGCCATTAAGGCTTGAGTGCGAATTTTTACGGACAACACCGGCTCATTGACATGATGGTTAACGGCTGGACATTGCGTTTGCACGATGCACCGATCTGCGGCATAACACCGGATGTTCGGTCTCGATGGCGGGGTCACGGCGAAAGTGCACGGCATGCCGGCAGGACGGCGTGATTTTCAGTCCTTCCGATTCCCGCCGGTTTGCCTATTAGCAGCGGTATGCGGTAGGGTGCGACTTTTACTTCGTGAGCAGAACTGTCTATGAACAAGCAGGAACTGATTGACGCCGTCGCTATCGGCTCGGGCATCAGTAAGAGTGAGGCGGCTAAAACCGTTCAGGTGTTACTGGATGTCATCACAGACGCAGTGAGCCGCGGGGAAGCTGTGCAACTTATTGGCTTTGGGGCATTCTCGCAGGGGAAGCGCGCGGCGCGTGCGGGTCGAAATCCCACGACAGGTGCGGAGATCGTGATTGCAGCGGCGAACACTGTGAAGTTCGCCGCTGGTAAGGCGTTCAAGGATGCGGTGAACGCGTCGTGACGCAGCGTGATGCGGGTCACGCCGCCTATGCAGGCCTGCACCCGTGAGATTTCCGGGGTCGTTGCGTGGATGCGCACTGCAGCCGCACGCAGCGTGAATGCTCTGATGACGGTGACTTATTGAGAGATCGGGTGACGGATCGTGGAATTCGAACAGGGTGGCGAAGGAGGGGTTGCTTATGGCGAGGCAATGATTCGGCGCTTGGGTGCCGACTTGTCGGAGCGATTCGGCCGGGACTTCGGTTGGCGGAATTTCGCAAAATGCGCGTTTTACTTGAGCCGGCCGGCTGCCCCGATTGTGCAGACGCTGTCTGCACAATCGCCCAAATCATCAAAAGCGATCGCGAACAGTGCGCTTGACCTGAACACCATCCCCTAGGCGTTCCGTTGCCTTGGTCGGCCTACGTGCGCCTCCTTTCGGTAAAGACGCCAGCCGCGCACGACATTTGACGTCCCCGCCTTTAGGCGGGGACGTCAACGCTACCTCGATGCGCTGGAGCAAGTGCAGTGCACCAACATACCGGACGTTGGTTTGCCAATTCGATCGGATGTGCGACCCACCATCAGCTGACTGAGGTCGCAAATGCTATATCCGGTCACACGGACTGGAAGAATCCATAGGGCAAAGCGGCTTTCCACCCAGGGCGCATGTCAATGCCTCCTTCAACTAAAAGTTTCTACGTAGAAACTTTTCGCAAACGAGACCCGACAAAGGTGAGAGGTGGCTGCGCAAATTCGGAGAGCTGGGTAAGTGGAACAACCGGGGGCTTGAACCGCTTGGGTTTTCTGAACAGTGCCGAGTGTTAGTGTTCGGCCTTTCTGCCGGTGCTACCCGAACACCGGGTTCGCATTCACGCCGTGCCGTCATGCTACGCCTGAGTCCGTCTCTCGCTGCGAACGCTTCTTGCACAATCGTCAGTTTCTCTTCGATGGAACGCCGCCGCTGCTGCAGTTCAGACAGAATTTCAACGCCTTCCACGTTATGCCTAGGCTTGAAACAAGTCACAAGATCACCTCTTATTTTAAGAAGTTGCTCCGCGTCCTGGGATTCGGCGGCCTTCTCCACTGGGCAAGATGGGCTCGATGGTGGCGCGCCTGCACGATGTGAATCAGAACCTGCCGTTTCGCTGGTGCAAGAATTTATCGGGAGTTGCGAACAGTCAACTCGAACTCAAAGCTCAGCGACCAAGCCGACGGCGCATCGACCACCCAATCATGCTGACTATCGTAGGGGAGCGTCAATCGCCCCTGTGCTTCATGCCAGGCAGGCGGATTCATCGGGCACGGCGCGAGCATGCCCGGACGCGGTTGTGGTCGCTCCACGTGCAACACAAAAAAACGTACGGTAGGTCCGGAAGGGGCGATCGGAATCCACTGTGCACGATAGGGCGCGTCGTTGCAGCTTTCTGCCTCCCACGTGCGTGCGATGAGCCGCACCGTCCAGTTTGATTCGTCGGTTTTGACGGGTACGTGCAGATGCCAACGGCGCAGTCCTGTCGCGAGCGGCGGCAATGTGCCCGCCTGTTCGTTCATCCGGTCGGATCGCATGACTGGCCCGCACGCTGCGAGTCCCAGGAGCCCACCTGCCAGTGCGAGCGCGCGCAGCCTTGGCCGCCAATCGAACGACAATGGGCAGCGGAGTAGGGAGGGGATGCACCAAATGCTAACCATGGGTTATCCACGTTGCTCGTGTCAAGTGACAATGATTACGGGTGTGATTCGATGGGGCGGATCACTTCAAAGCAGTGAGCGATACGGACAAGCTTTGCGTAGATAAATCGCCTACGTTGTCCAGTATGTCATGCGATTCCAGCCAGTGATTTCCGAATTCGTTGGGTGATCAATCGGCTTTGGCGTGACCGTGAGGCGCGCAATGTGGGCTGGACTGGCGGATCTCGCGCCACGATGGTGACACGCGATCACGGGATGTGCACTGGTCTGCAGAGACCTCGTTGTTGACATCTCCGGCCTGAATGCATGGGATTCCTACCGCTCCCAAAACGATGATGCTTGCTTCACATCGCCTCGGCGGGTTCCTGCTTCACGGAGGGGCTCGACTGCACCGACTCTCCTCAGGCGGCAACGCGGTGTCCCCGCGCCATGACATTGATCGCGCCGACCACGTCGGCGTTTTCCTCGAAACCGCATTCGATACAGGCGAACCGCGGCTGCGTAAGCCGATTCTCCGCGCTTACGCAGCCGCACGCCGGACACGTTCGGCTTGTGTGCGTGGGCCGCACCGCAATAAGTCAGCCGTCGTTCCATGCCAGCTTGTAGCCCAGTTGGCGACGCAACTCGAAGCAGCATCTTTGCCGGGGACGGCACGGGGTGCGGCAGCCCCGTCGGGTTGCTCGATGACTAGCGTCAGGGAGAGCCATATGATTCGATCAAGGTCGCCGCGTATGCCGACGACGCGACGGTTACGCACTGGATTCTCGCTGAGGTGCGGTTTCTGCGGATTTGCTCCGTGTGCGATGGGGGACCATCTGCCGATCGATTGGCATAGTGTGTGGGGGCGATCGTGAACACATGGTTTTCGACTTCGCCGCCTCGTGTACGCCGTGCAAGCTGGTCTCTTCCATCGGAACAACGTAAGCGTAGTTCGACTATCACAAGCGAGCTGCAGTTCATCGTGCAGGACCTGAATGAGATTGCGCAACGGCACGGCTTGCCCAAGTTTGACTGGATCCCGACGAGTGAGTCCGCCGCAATTGCAGTCCGCTATGGAGCGGTACAACTTCGGAGGAGCCTCGCACACAAATGGCAGACCCTTGACCCTAAAGTTGCTCAAGCGAACGCTCAACGTAGCCAGATTCAGGCACGACTCACATCGGTTGGCCTCACAGCCAGCACGTCGAGAAAGCAATCGGAAAATGCGACAGTATCAGATCCTGCTCGTCGCCGAAGGTCGCTGAACCTGGACGAATGGCCCGATTCACGAGGGCGCGTGGTAACCGGCCTGGATGCGTCGCCTTCCGTCGAAGCGAATGCGGATGACTCGGCGTCAGGCTTCGGTGCTATCGAACAAGAACGCGCCCACCGCATCGGCGAACGTGTTGTCCTGGAACAGCATATCAGTCGCATTGCTGAGTACGTCCGACATCTTGAGAAACAGTATCCGGTGCCGTCGCGTTATTCGAGGGCAGGCGGGGCAGTCGAATTGTGCCCGCTTGCTCAAGTTTCATCATCGAACGAGATCCTGGCTTCTACTGGTCTGCGGCGTCGCATCGCGCCTAGGGGGGGCGCCGATGAGGTTGATGTCACGATAGAACAACGCGCTCAGGAAGTCGGCGATCGACCCGTCGCGCTGTCTGCATGGAGGGTTGGCGCGGCGTGGGGCACGCACCTTCTTGTCAGCGCGGCAGTGCAGTTCATTGCAAGAATGAGTGGCAGTTTGGTTGACGTCGTTGTTCAACAGCTTCCCGAAGCCGTAGGTTGCATTGGCGGTTATCTCATGGTCCCGTTGTCGGTTGGCGCGTCCAGTGCTTATCTTGGGCGCCGAATGGCCCGTTATTTCGGATTTGGAGATCGCGGACGTCAAGCCATCTGGATGGTGGTGTCGGGGGGCGTGGGCAGTCTTTTGAGCGTGGCGGGCCTTTTCAGCATGGCGGAACTGATGGCCGAGCAGCCGACCCCGTGTCTTATTGTGATGGGGGGGGCTATACATCACATCGTGCTTTCCTGGATCGAAGCGATTGTGACCGATGCATTGCGCGATTGCGGGCCGCGTCCATTGCGACCAGAATCGGCATGGATGTTGCTGATGCCCCTTGCGAGCTGCGTAGGCAGTCTATCACTGGTTACCCCGTTGGCCTTGACATACCCGATCGGAAGCTTGGGCGGTGTGTTTGCGGCCGACACGCTCGGCGCTATTGGTCACGCTTCCGGCCAGACGTGGTTTCTCTTTTGGATTGCGAATCGAGACGTCCGAGCGTCTCGGGAAATTGTTAGCCACCGGGCGTGGATGCGCACGCCACACTATGACGATATCGTCATGCGTGGAACGGCTGGAACCGGGGCAGCTTCCATACAGATTCTTGTTGCGGGTGCGTTGCAGCAAGCGATGCGGGCGGTGGTCGTGGCAGATGAATCGGGTTACCCGATTGCCAACATGATGATGGGCGTCATTGTCCATGATGTTCTTCGCCTTCCGCTCGAACTGAGTGAGGCGGTGCGTATGCGATCGGGCGCGGAGGCGCCATCGGTTGAGCTAGTTCGATATATACGGACAGACGCATGATGGAGCGTATGACAAGTTGTGGGGTGGAGTTGACGAGCCGACAAATCGAAGCCGCACGGCAACGGCGTCGCAACGGCTGGCCGTTTCGGCGTTGACGCCGAGGGCTATGCTGACGATTGATGCACGCAATCATGGATCGACTCGCGGGTTCGTCACAGTTGCAGCACTCGCCATCTCCTGTCGCTTCTGCTTTAGCAACGAAAGAGTTGTTGTCGGTCCTGGTTGGAGATCTGCGCTCTGTGAGGCAATCGATAAATGAGATTGCAGAGCGACGCGGGATGGGTATAAGTCTGCGCCGCGACGCGCGGCTTGATACGGTTGAGGTGGCGTGCGGCGCTGTCGCAAAGAAGCTCACGAGCCGTCATGACCGTGTGGAAAAGGAGCAAAGACGCGTTGCACAGCATATTGATGGTATTCAGAATCACCTAACTGACCTGAAATCATTGCACAGCGGCATGGTCATGTTGGACGATCATGCGTTAATGCAACGCGAGGCTGGTTGGCGCGACTGGTGGAACCGGTTGACATCTTCGTCTTATCGTAGGCGGTGTGAGCGTGCCACGCGTGACTTCGGATCACCCGCCACGGTTGAGCGGGTTCGGAAGCGTCTGATTGATCGTGATCGCTCGTTAATGCAAGAGCAAAGCAATTTAGTTCGAGAGTGCGCGCAATTGGCGGAAGAGGTCGAATGCATCGAAGCTTGCCGTCAGCAGATCAGGAACGCACGGCAGCGTGCGGATGTCCAGTTGGTGCGTCCGCCATTCGAATCGGAGACGGTGATCCGACGGTACGAGCGAGCATTCGGCAATATCTATTCGACCGATGTGGGCGCGCATGTGATTAATCGATTGCTCTGGGATGAGGTGGCCTTTGATACGGAAAAGTTGACGAAGGCGGTTGTGCAGGCACTCGAGGCTCGTCATGGCCCAGATATTTTTAAGAAAGGTGGGCGTGTAGATCGTGACGAGATCGAGGATCTCTTGCGTTACATCGATCGTGCTCAGCTTGAAGAATACCTCAATGAGCGATACAAGCACGGGCGCACATATCCCCAGTCTCAGGAGCTCTATCGCGGTCACGCCGTGTCTCGCGGTGGCCTCGCGCAACTCCGTAAATGGGGGCGCGATACGAGGATCGCGGTGAGGCCTGGTCGGTTATGGTCCTGTACGCCAGTCGAGTCACTCGCGAGAGAATATACAGGGGCGATCGAAGCGACGGCCTCTTCGCCTGTCCTGCTTAAGATTTCCGGAAAGACCGCCTTTCGGGTCCCGGCTGCTTGGCAGCCTGTAACCGAGAAATCTGAACGTTTGCTGGCGCATTGCTGCATGTTCAGAGTGGTCGGAGTAGTACCGCGGAGCAATGGACTATACGTTGTGCTCTTGAAGGAGTTGCTGACCGGTTTTGATCAGTGTCAGGTTTTCCCAATGCCACATTAGCTTACGCGGTTTGCGTGATATTGACTCAAACACGTCGGTACATTTTGACTGCCGTAGTGGAGCCGCTCTCTCAAATTTCAACTGATCAAAAAATTGCCGGGCAAGTCAGCGCTTGATCAGGTTCGCGGCGAAGCCGGCAGATACCTACGTGCAAATGATCCGGGAAAAAAGGTAAACCCGCACGGTGGGGAATTGAGATGAACTGTCGGGCAAGGCACCACGGAATGAACGGGGAGTATCTGATGGATCGGGCGCTGACGGTGCGGTGGGCTGCGCTCAGGCTGGCCGATGGCCATAGGTGATCGGAGTATTTTCGTCGTCTTCATGTAGCCATTTTTTGGGGAGCATTGCCATGATTGCACGAACTACAGAATCTCGTCAGATGATGCCACGGGCATCATCATTACCGTCAGCGTCCGCTAGATCTGCATTCGCGAGCTCGCTAAATGAGGTTTCCGTCGGGTTGAGAGGAATGCTTAATAGCAAGTGTGATGGCTGGCTTCACGTCGATCAACGGAGTGATCTATTTCATTCAACCGTCGCGTTTTGTCGGGACGTGATGGATGAAGAGTTGACCTCGCTGGCGGCGATGCGTGTTGTCGAAAGTGGGCTACCAGGCGGATCGCCATCCGTGTCGAATATCGAAGGGACGGCGCAGTGTTCGACGAGTGGGGTGTCCGCAGGTGGTGCCAGACATCGGTATGCGACCCGAGCGACGGTGCATGCAGATCCAGAACGATCAACATCTGACTTCACTGCCGACGTGACGTGTGCGGAGACGGGGGAGGGGCAGTCAGAGGCGAGCGACCGAGTCGATGAGCATGCTTATGCGAGGCAGCTCGCCCGCTGTTTGGGGCTGCAGGTATTGTGCAAAATGATGAATTACGTTTCTAATGCACATCCTTTAGTCGCCGCCGACGTTGCCTCGGAAGGTGTGCATGTCACCCGATTGTGAGAGCGACGCAAAAGTGCTAACGATGGACGGTGACGTAAGGGGCGTGTTACGACGATCGGTGTGACAGTGTTCACCGAGAGGGCTCGTCGGTGCTGGACCGCATTCCACAGAAGAAGGGCGTATTAGCAGGTGGTATGTACGCGGTCAATTAATGACGCCTGTCAGAGTCGTGGTGTGGAGCGAGAGACTCAGCGCCATTCGGCGGGCATGGCTCAGGGCAGCAGCATGGCGTAGTCGTCGGCAGTCTGCGCGAGCGCAATGCGTTCGTTCATCTTGGCTGCATGAAAATAGGGGCTTGCGGACGCGGACGTTCGTGGAACGGCTGTTCACGCGCGTCAAGGCTTGCCCCCCCTCGAGGATGTATTTGCATGCGGGTTGTGCATCTAGGGTATCACTGATTGTCCAACACGCTATGGGCAGCAGCACGTGTCACACAATCAGTGTTTCTCTAGTCCCTGTTCATATTCTTTGCCACTTGGCGCGCTCAGACGAATTCAGAGTATTTCAATGTCGCCTGTGGTTATCGTCTTTTTAATATTTTTAACAAATTCCAGGGTATATTTAGAAATAGCGCTTTTGATTTTTCTTCGATCGGTCGACGAAAGTATTTTTCGTGTGAAGTCAATCTGCGCCTTGTAGACTTCAGAGCTTCGCATTTTTAGTCGGTGTTTAAGGTAATTGGGGCGTTTAACTAGTTCGTTGTTGCAATCGATATAGAAGTGATTCCCCGACATGTTTGAAAGTGAGTCGCTAAATTTTACATATGTGGTTAATGTGGTCATGTCCTCGATAAGGTTCTTGCATGATTCAGTTGTTATGCCGTATTGATCAGGGGACGCGTCAACCGACGACAGTCTCCACTGGCCGTTTCTTATATATGTGACAGTTCCCTTGAGCAGTGGACGACTGACGTCGATGCTGTCGTAAGGCGGCGGATTGTCTGTTGGTCGCATTGGTGCCGACGGTGCGCGTGAGTTACAAGAAGTCAGTTGCATGAGATAGCCCAAGATATCGGTTAAAAAGGTGACTTTAACAGTCACGCTGGAGCTGGAATTGTTGAATTCGCGCATTCCAGAGGGCGCGGGGCGAACAAAATGGGTGCGTGGTCAAGCGTTTGCGTGCACTGATTCGCCGCATGGGAATATAGTGAAATTGGCTTACGGTAGCCGGCTGGCTGCCGGATTTCCCGCTACTCGCGCATGCCGCAAGCGTTATCGAACTCCCGGTCCGGAAAGCGTTCGATATTTGAATGTGAAATTGCGGCAGCAGTTTGGAGACTTCCATCCTTGGCTCAGGCGCAGGGGCGTACTGTGGTCCCCCTCGGATTTCGCGTCATCGTGTGGCGGCGCGCCGATAGATATCTTTCGACTATATATTGGAACAGCAATCGCCCCATTAAGGACGCCTGCGGCGTCCGTGCTCCTGCCCCCGGACTAAACTCCGGGGCTTCCCGCACATCTGCTGAACCCGCAATTCTGCCGGCTACGGCGGACAATTCTTGGTCGTTTGCGGCACCTTCTTTCAGCAGAATATCGGTGGCCATCTGAGTGGATTTCGCGGTCACAAGGCCGTGAGTTCTAGTTCGTTGATGTTCTTTTTCACAGCGATCACGCGGGCGCCGTTGCCAAGCCTCATCAAATAGCGAAGTCGGTCTCGTGCCGCTTGAGGATCCTGTTGCATCATCTTGGCGCTACGAGCAAAGCAGCGATCGGTATTGTTGACCTTCCGCAGGTGCGTGGCGAAGTGCGAGAAACGAAAGGGTGGGCGAAGCGTGCGGGGCGAGGCAATCACCACCCGACTATGATATCCGCGGAGATAGGCGGCTAGGCGAGAAACAATCATCTTGTGGCACTCCCAAGTTGGCAACAGCTGCACATCACCAAATTTCCCAAGGCTTGCGCTACTCGATTTCGATCGCGGGGATGGCGCGGGTCAACTCGCCCAAGGCGTCATGTGCTTGCGGATTTCAATTGCCATTACAAACAACTTACAATGTTGCGTGGCGTGATTGGTCCGCGGGTGTGGTGTCGTGCGGTCCAGGTTGAGTGGTTTTAAGGTGGAGTGTGGTGATGGCGTCTGAAAAATCGGGTGGAATTTGCAGGTGGCTGGAGTGGGTCTGGGGACGTGGGATGCGTGGGGCCGACGGGCGGGGCGAGTGCGGGAGGCTACTCAGGTGTTTTTCTGATTCCTGGAATGGTCGGGTGCGGACAGAAATGGCGCGCCGAGTCTTACCTGGCGCGGATGCGTGGATCGGAGGCCGTCCTGCGATGTGCGCCCAAGGTCAGCGTGGCAAAGGTCGTGCTCATGCGATGACTGGTTCGTGCCATTCCGTGGTCTCAGTCAATTTTGGGGCGATGGGGGAGGCATTGAGTAATGCGCTTGTCACTGGTCTGACGCCTGATCTGTTGTTCGTCACGATACTGGGCTCCAGTCTGATCGTCGTGGGTCACTTATCGTTCAAGGCCTATTTGTCGCATCGGACGCAGGAAAGGGAATGTGTCGTGGCGGTCCGGCAATGTCTCGCGATGAGTCGGCAGGAGACCAAGCGCCTCGGCATGGTGCTGCAAGCCTTTGGTCGGCTTGGTGACCGGTGTGCCGGGCCACCGCCCCGCGCCGTGCGGGCGACAGCCCCGGATCGTCGCGCATGCAATATGTTGTGCGATCTTCGTCGGGTGCGTAGCGCACAGCAGGTGTTGCCGCGCCTCAAATCACCTTGTCGCTTGCTGCGTGTCGATATCGTATTTGTTGGGCAGGCACATGCCGATATCGACGAACCTTCGCCAAGGCGATTGTCCGGGATTCGGCGATCAATCTGAAGCGCCTTTATTGTTTTTCCAAGGGGGCGGGTTGATCAAGGAGGTCAAAAAAGGCGGGAAAAATGGCGCTCAAGGTACGATAGAGCTCGTGTGAGGCGAAACTTAAGGTAGGCGCGGTGCGGTAGATGCTGGGCGCTTCGAGGAAAAGGTCCGTGGAGGGGGCCGCAGCAGGGTACAGGCTGGAGCGTTAATTGAACGGGGCTGCCGTATAGTAGTTTGCCGCTCGCAACAGACGCCGTGCGCGCGTATGGTTCGTGACCAGTTCAGCAGTGGTGGAGCGGCGCCTCGAGTGTGGTGTCCTATCGTTGTCATGTTTGCGCAGGGTGAAGTCACGCAACCAGCGGGTCAAGGACAGACGCGATGAGTTGACGTGTGCGTAATCCTGGCGATGGTGTTGAACGGGGGCGCTGGGGATGGCTGCTCGGCCTGATGGGGCATTAATATGGCGGCCTTTCCGATTGGCAACTTATGTCGGATCGATGGACGGGGGGGCATCTCAGTGCGCAATACTGACGTGACGGGCCTGCTCGTGAATCTTGGTCACTTAGGAATTGCCATGCACGTATGGAGTGGGACAGCATCAGCAGCGGGCTGCGATTGGCGTGGGCCTATGGATATGGGTCGCTGGCCTGTGGGCGTGCATGCGACGTCACGCGGTGGAGTAGCGAATGTGAATTCTCTTTCGCAAAATCAGCCTTATCTGATTTTTGCCGGGGAGTCTTCGTTAGACAATGAACTGTCTCGGATTTTGGGGCAATTTTAAGATGGGGTGGAGTATGCGGCTGGTCTATTCGCGTGCACTTGTAATTGCGGGGCTTTTTGGAATCAACGCAATTTTGTTGGTGGCGTTCATTGAGCAGATTGTTTATCACGATTTGCCGTGTCCGTTATGTTTGTTGCAGCGGGTCGGATATATTGCAGCGGGGATGGGGTTGGCGCTGAATTTGCGGTTTGATGTGCGGCCCAGCCACTATGCGATTACGTTGTTTGGCGCCCTGTTAGGGGGCGGGGTGTCTGCTCGGCAATCCTTGCTTCATATCGTGCCTGGTTCCGGGTCGTATGGTGGCGAGGTGTGGGGCATGCATATGTATGTGGCAGCGTTTTTGGGATTCGTGGCCATTGTCATGTGCGTCGCGTTCATGATGCTGTTCGACAGCCAATTTTACGAAGAAGGCAATCAGATTCGTTCGGGGCAGGCAGCGACGACGCATTCGCTCGGCGGAATGGCGCTGATAGCCGTCGTGTTATTTGCTGTATTGACATTGGGAAATGCGGTGTCGACGGCGCTTGAGTGTGGTGCTGGACTTTGCGTGGCAAATCCGACTTCGTACATGTTGTTCGGCTAACCGGCGTAATGCAGGCGATGAGGCTATTTACGTTGTGTCGGAGGGAGAAATGCCGGAGTCTATCCATGTTTGGCCAAAAAGACCGGCCATTGCCCCAAATGTGACGAAGGCGACAGGCCCCGCACGACGGCACTGTGACAACGCAGAGTGTCCCGATGAAAAATGTTTGATCGATGAATTGGCTGATACGGTCCGTTTCTGGGACGACATGGATGATGCGATGCAGGCGCTCGATGTCCTGATCGATATTGCAGCGTGTCGGCAAAGTCTCGATTCGGCGCGCCGTGCGGTGAATACGATTTTATCCCTATATCGGGATGATCAGGTATCGCTTGGTGTGCTTGATGCATTTGGTGCCAAATTAGCGGATCTATATCGAGTTTTGCGTGATCGTCCGGATGGCAACTTTGGGATGCCTGTCGCACTGCTGCATCTTGGCGCGCAAATTGCGCGAAACGACGGTGGAACGAGCGACGACTTGCTCAGCTCGAAAGAGTGCGATGCAATCGATCAGCGGCTGCAAGAGGCGGCTGATATCCACGACGAAAAATCGCTGCTGAATTTTGCGCGGCAGGTAACCACCGATGAAGTAAGTGCCTATTTCGCTACTGTCTCGTTGGCACTCGATGCCGTGGTCGACATTGGCGCGGATAGGGTGGCGCAGCATGGCGCCGACCCGGAATATTTCACTAGTGCAGTGCAGGCATGGAAACAGGAGCATCGAGTTCACCCCTTGCTTTGGGTGCCACTTATATCGAAAAGTGAGAACCATTTTTTGCTGCTTGCATTTGAGCGAGACCGGAATGGGAAATCGTACGCGACGGTCGTGGATACGCGTGGTATGTTGGCCAACAACGAATCTTCTGGGGCGCGCAAGTTGAGGAATACTATCCAGTGGCTTGTTGAGCAGGTGGTGGGCGGTAATGGTGAAGAGATAAGGTGGCTTTCCCAGGATATTCAGGGGGAGGACAACCCGAATAGCTGTGGACCACTGATTTGTCGACTGGTTTCCGTCATGGAGGGAGGGCGGCACACTGATTATGATGCGGCGTCCTTCGAGATTGCGAAGGCATGGATGGAGGGTGCTGATGTATTTTTGAGGCAGCGTGCTATTGCCGCCACGCGGGCGGAAATGATCGAGGCGGTTGTTGCCCGGCGGCAAAATTTGAGCGGTGATGGATATATCGGTGATAGGAAGCGCGCGCTAGCATTTGTCGAGGTCTCGAATTGAGATGTCGGCCGAGCATATTGTGGAGTACTGCCCGCAGTTTGCAACTCCCCTACCCATGGGCAGCAGTCCTAAGCTGTATGTAATAGGCGTTTCGTGTGTCGTTCTTGGTTATTATAGAGCGATGCCGCTGAGCCGGTACAGGAGGACTGCGTGAGTCGGTGGCGTTGGGTCGTGATGGCGACTTTGGCATATTCCGGGTCGCCTTTTGCTAATGGCTGCTATTCGGCCCCCTATGATTGCCGACCAGTTGGCGACATTGCTCCCGACACGGGGCATAGCTACGCCGAACGGGCTCGCGCGTATGCGCAGTTCGCTTGGCAGGACTTTATGGCGCTGAATTTTCCGGCGGCGACCGGCGCAGACGGTCATCCGCTTCCAGAACCCAGTACGATGCGTGGTCTGGACGATCACGCAGGCTGCTATACCGCTGTCTGGCAAGTTTATCCCGAGGCGCGCGATCTGTTTCGGCCGGGGGGGCAGCCGCCGGCTCAGCCATTCGGAAGCGGACACGATGTGCCAGACATCTGTATCGCGGCAGGGCGGGCCGCGCGATTGAGTGCGTTTCGACGTCGACGTGATCGGTTGGGCGACAACATGGTTCTGGACGAATATGTCCAGGCGGATCTGATGGGGCCCGTGATCGATTCGTCCGGGCACTATGTTCGCTACGGCATCCACTTTAATCGGCCGATGTTTAATTACATTGTCGGGAACCAGCTGTATTCCCAGGAAGGTCAGTCGCAATTCGACGCGCATGATTTGCATCGTGACCACAGCAAAGTGCATTTTCCGCGTGGCCGCTATGATGCGACGGTGGGTTCGATTTTCATCAAGGCGGCTTGGAAAATCCTCGACGCACACGATGATCCGTTGACCTTCTATCGAGTACGCGCATACGTCTACGATGCACCAGGTGGGGCGTTTCATGACGAACCGACGGTCACGGCGCACTGCGAGGTCCGGACGATGGGCCTCGTTGGCTTTCATATCGTCCATTTCACGCAATCCGCGCCGCAGGGTGTCTGGTCCACGTTCGAACATCGGGACAACGCGCCGTGGCTGGCTGACTTCAAGATGGGAACGCCGGTGCGTCCCTATTCATTTTTTAATCCCACACGTTGTCCGTCGGTCAGCGGTCAGCCTGCCTGCCGATACAATGTTTTGCCGCCCCAGCCGTGGAATCCGCAACGGCCAGGTCAAGCTCCGACACAACTGGTGAGGATTGCGGCTCCTGGCGCATGGGCGATCGAGGCTAATCGTGCGGTGAGGCGTGCGTTGCGGCAATACGAAGGACAGACCGTATGGGATCACTATTTCCTGGTGGACGTTCAGTTTCCGACCGCGGGCAAGTCTGCTGACGCATCAGGGCGCGCTGATCCCGACGGCGCGCCGACCCCGACGTTGCTGGCCAATACCACGATGGAAACGTACATTCCAGGTTTTCACGCCCGCGAGCAGACGACTAACGGGAAAGCCGTGCCGAGCGACGACCGGATGACGGGCGTGGTGCTCGCACCCGGACCGGTCGATCCGTGGCAGCCACGTCAGTTCAATCGGGCTGGCGGGGCGCCGCGCGTCACCTCGAGCTGTATTGGTTGCCATCTCGATGCGTCGATGGCCACAGGTGCGGCCGGTGATTTCGTGTTTGCGCTGGACCGGGCACAGCGCTTGGCGCCCGTGCGCAATTCCGGCGACGTGTCTCTGCAGCGTCTGGAGCGGACACTGGCCCCAGCTCCTTGATAGGGGCCCCTTCCGCGCGAATACGCATCTTCGATCCTTGATGGGATACAGAACTATGACGCCGGCCATGACCCGAAGACAGTTCTTATATGGCGCTGGTGCGCTCGGCGGCTTGTTGCTGGCCCCCGCTTTGCCCGTATGGGCCCGGGCCGATATGCCTCCCGGCCGTCGCGCGCCGGCGGCGTTTGTCGACCTGTCAGCCGCACTGCTGGGCATTGAGCATTCGGTGCTCGACCCAGCGGTTGCGCCGGACGATTTAGCCTTGGCGAGCGTCTTCTACGACCTCGGCAGTCGGGCGGGACCGGATGGATTGCACCAACTCGAGCGCGAATACATACGATGGTCGACAAGCGGCATGCACGGGGCGGTGATTGCACACGCCCTGTTGACGGCGGGCGTCAACCTGCCACGAACGGATGCGGTCGGAACGTTCGCACGGCTGACTATGCTGATGTGGCTGTATGGAGTCTGGTACGGCGGCACGGAGTGCGATCGTCACTCCGGTGCGCGCGCGCATATCACGGACCCGGCGTATCAGGTCGACGGAATTGTCTCCGGCCGCGCTTATCGGGCTGCGTGGATTTGGCGAGTGGCACAGGCTCATCCCCCGGGCTTCAGTCAATTCAGCTTCGGCAGCTGGGCCGAGCCCCCGCCATCGCTAGCCGACTACGGCATCCACGTGTGATACGGCATTTCTGTCAGGCGGAGGGCGATGGCGTGAAGTAGCTGGGGCCAACGGAGGAGACATGACTTATGACGTGGTGATTGTGGGCGCAGGTCATGCCGGCGCGTATCTGGCTTGGTCGCTCGGTCTGCAGCGCAAGCGAGTGTTAGTGCTCGAGGCGGGCCCGGCGACGCATCGTAACCGCGAAGACTATATGGAGAATTTCTATTTAAGTACCTTCAAGTCGCCGGAATCGCCTTATCCGCCCGATGCCAATCGACTTGATCCAGCTCACACCAATGCGCCACGGCCGACGACTCAGGCGCTGGTGCTTGCCTGGGACCAACCTGACCGTTCCTATTTGACCTACGCATCCGGTTCGATGCCTTTTGCAAGTACCTACGAGCGAATCGCCGGAGGAACCGGGTTGCACTGGATGGGCACCTGCCTGCGGATGGGAGAAGCGGATTTCAAGTTGCGTGAGCGTTACGGACACGGGCGTGATTGGCCGCTCTCGTACGGCGATCTCGCGCCGTACTACGCGCGTGCGGAAGCCCTCGTTGGGGTCGCGGCGGATGTCGCGGCGCAGGTGCCAACGAATATCCCCTTTCCGTCGGACTATCAGTACCCGATGCCGGGGATTCCGCTGTCAAGGGTGGATGGGCTGATCCAGTCGCGCGTGGACGGTCCGCCGCTAACCGATGAAACCTATGCACCACCGCACGCCACGATCGTGACGCCGACGCCGGCGGGCCGCAATTCGGTGCCGTACGACAATCGGCGTGTGTGCCATGGGAACACCAACTGTACGCCCATCTGCCCGATTCGGGCCAAATACGATGCGGCCTACACACTGGATAAAGCCCTCGCGACCGGTTATGTCGAGGTGCGTGATCAGACCGTGGTGGACCGGGTGTTGGCCGATCGTGACAATGGCCGTATAACAGGCCTGCACTATGTCACCTACGACTCGATTGCCGTGCCTGCGACGGCGGGGCGAACCGGTGAGGGTGTCGCGGTTGGGGCAATCTACATTTTGGCTGCCCACGCCATCGAGAACGCAAAGATTTTGCTGAATTCGCCGTGGCGTGACGGTATCACGGTCGCGAATCGGAGCGATCAGGTCGGTCGGAATTTGATGGACCACCCGACGTTTCTGGCTTGGGGATTAATGCCGGCCGACGTGCGTGCCTATGGTTACCGGGGACCCGTGTCGACGGCAGGGATCGAATCCTTGAAGGACGGTGCATTCCGGCGCAAGCGCGCGGCGTGGCGAATCGAAATTGGCAATGAAGGTTGGTTGTGGCCGACGAATGATCCCTATACCACGGGACTGGACTACGTGTATGGTACCAACGAAGGCGGATTGAATGCGGCGCGGCAGGTGTTGGGCAATGCTTCCTATGTCCGGACGCTGAATAATCTGCTGACGCGACAATTCCGGCTGGCGTTTCTGGTCGAGCAGGACGCCGATCCAGCCAATCGGGTACAACTGTCGCTCGATCATCGCGACCATCTGGGCTTGGCACGGCCGATGCTCTCGTATCGGTTGTCAGACTATGTCAAGGCGGGTTTCGAACAGGCGCGGGCCGCGGCTCAGGAGCTGATGTCACGGCTGGATGCGAGCGATCATACGCGAGTCGATGCTGGCACGGCTTGCTCGTTTGAGTACCGTGGACAGCGCTACAACTACGCCGGAGCCGGCCACGTTTGCGGCACGCACGTGATGGGAGCGTCGCCGTCGGACTCAGTAGTGGACGCCGATCAGCGCAGTTGGGATCACGACAATCTGTATATCGTCGGATGCGGGTCGATGCCAAGCATCGGCTCGGCCAATCCGACGCTCACCATGTTGGCGATGACGGGGCGGACCTGTGACAGGGTCCTGTCAAGGTTATAGCGTGGCCGGCATCGCACGATCGGGTGACACCGACTGGGCAGCAGTCGATCGGGTTGCCACAAACGCCAGAACGCGCCGGACAGGGAGCGCAACTGGAACGGCATCCTGTCCGCACTGGTCCAGATCGAACCGGACTTTCCGACTGGCAGCACGCCTGACGTCCGGTGGTGCGGCGTGTTCGGGCGGAAGGGGCGAGTAAGCGCAGTGCATTGCACAGGCGGGCCAGATTGGACCCGCTTGCCAGATGCTGATGAGCGCGCGTTGCATCTGCCGATCAGGACGACCAAACCAACGCAACTGAAAATTCGGAAAATCGGTCGCGCCTGGTAGGTGCGGAGCGTCTGGTCGTCGGGTGACGAGCAGCCCCCACGCGGCTCGACCGTGCTCGTCGAGCATGCCCCAGAACTGATGATCGGCGCAATCGTGGGTTTGGCACATTGAGCCCACCAAATAGGTTTGGCCATCGATGATGCGATGGGTAACCGGGCTACTGGTGGCCTCGTCGCGATCAAGCCAGTGAGGCACGTCCAGCTCACCTGTCAACATCAGCCGCCACGCATGATCGTAAGGCGATTGCTGGACCAGGTTGGCCATTGTGGGTGATGACTCGCTGGCCGAAACGTGATTCGATTGGCTAGGTAGCACGACCAGCAGTGCGACCACGCACGCGAACGCGCGCGACAAGCATACTATCAACATGATACGGCGCTCCTTGGCAGGGGAGGATGCAGCAAATCAGGTGAGTTGTCCCGGTTTGTTTCGTGGTCCTTCTTGGTTCCGGATCGTCCAAAGTGCTGAAGTTGAACGGAAAGGCACGTCTACCGGCAAGAACGGCAATCCACCATGCAGTGTTGCAGCGGTTCCGAATACCGCAGATCAGGTATGGCTGATCCAGCACGGGAAATTGTTGGTTGTGACCGAGCGTATGCAAATTGGGTTCCAGTCGTCCCGATAGTCGAAGGACGTTCGGCAACGGGGTAACGAAACTCGCGCGACAATCGAGGTGTGGACGCGCTGCGATGCGAAAGCCCGCGTCGATCGGTGGTGCGATAAGTCTCGATAGGTGAGCCCGACAGAACGCCGTTCTGACTTATGTGAACCGCTCGGCGTGTCCATGATTCCCTGCTACGATCCAAGGAAAAATACCCTCGCAACCGTGGCGGACTGTTGGGCCACGATGGACAGACGAACAAGCACATGCGTGCGCGTGTCGGCAAAATATCGCGATGGAGTCGCGGTGCCAGTGGCAGCTCGAGTCGCTCGCTGGAGCGCCGTTAATTTTCTTGGGAGTACTCTCTTCGCACGGCGGATTTCTGCTCGCGGATGATTCTCAGGGATGCCAATTCGGAATCGAGTGTGGAAAGGATTCCATCCAATGAGTGGATTCCGCGAATCCGCAATTGATTGATTTCCCTGATTCTGCGGCTATCTATCTTTTCAAGGGCATTGAGTTGAATCTTGATGTTCTTGTATGCATGATTAATTCTTTGATAATCAGTGTCGTCGGCGTTGGCGATTTCATTCAGATTGGTTGCGATTGCCTGGTGTATATTTTTCCCATCTTCACTGCGAAGTTTGAGGTTGCCGGTGTCGATCCCGGTGGAAATTTTCTCCGACCAAGATTTTATGATGCTGATTCTTCGGGCGTTGCGAATGTCGCTGTCAAAGTATCGCGGGAGAAGGCGTGTGAGAATGTTCATTTGTGGTATTTGACTGGTTTGGTAGTGTTTGTCGATGGCAGGGTGCGCATGGATTATATTTCTTCAGTTTATAAATATCCCGATTTGCAGCGGCTTCAATATTGCACCCAAGCTTGTGCGTACGATCGCGTTGCCTGCTTGTCGCTGTACGGATAACGCTCGTGAGTTGCACTCGCGGCGGTATCTAGTTCCGTGTGGGTATGTCAAATCGGCGGCCCGAGCGCGAGAAGGCGTCGGGGGGGGGCTTCGCAAAGCTAACCAGTCGTGCAACGGCTTCTTGCTTCGTCGTACCTCGACATATCGAAGTGGGTAAAGTGGGCGGGGTTGCCGGGCAAGCCATAAAATGTGAAGTTGCCGAAGTCGACGACATAGCGCCGATCAGGCACGGCTTGGGTGAACATTTCATGACGACGCTCAATGGATAGTTCGGTAGCCGGAATTGTGCGGGCTAGCCAGTTGGCCGGAGAATGCATGATTGATCGTGTCGATCAGTTGCAGCTGGGTGAGTCCGTGCCGAGACAACTGGATGCCTTCGTCTGAAGCAAGCAATCGGGAGTCGTTGATCAACCGGTTAAATCGCGCTTTTACCTCAATGGTGTCTAGGAGGGCATGTTCTGCAGATCGTACGTTACCGAAAGGAACGCAGTCGGGTTGCAACTTCGGGCAGAGGGCAGAGGCTCGCGGGTTGTTGTTGAGCGAAAGATTGACAGCGGGCTACTGAGATTCGTGTGGAACAACGATGCGTGATGGTGTCTTGCGCACCGGATGGCAGCCGGTAGCGCAATGAGGAATGGGCGTGACACCGGTCGTGGAAGGTGAGGTTTTGCGGCATGATTCAGGGCTTCGGTGACGGAAGATTCATCATTGAGCAATGAAGCGATGTTGGGGGGCTATCAGAAAGCGCTGACGATCTCGAGCCGGGCGCTGAATGGTGGGCATCGCGTGCATGGTGACCTGAAATTGAGCATGGTGGTTCAAGGGGCGATCATGCACCTCATCGGCTGAGACGAAGTGGTGGTCCGCTGGCGTTTTTTCCTTGAGTATGCCGAATTGAGATATATTCTGCGCTGGTTTGATTGGATAATTCGAGTGGAGTGAATTGCATGGCAACATATCGAGAACTCAGAGCCCAGGCCGATGCATTGATGCAGCAGGCGGAAAATGCGCGTCAGGCAGAACTGCAAGCAATTCTGGATGAAGTGCGTGCGCGTGTGGCCGAGTACGGACTGACACCGGATCAGGTTTTTGGACGCGGGCCGCGCAAGGCGCGCGCGGTTCAAGCGAGTCTGCCACCCAAGTACCGGGATCCCAAGACGGGCGCGACGTGGAGCGGGCGTGGACGAGAGCCGGCATGGATCAAGGGCAAGCGACGGGACCGTTTCCTGATCGAAGCATAAAGGGCGTCGTTATCGCTCCGTCCTGTTATTTCGTCTTATGGGGCGAGTGGCTTTCATAGTGGCATCACCCATTATCCAGGCGCGTGGTTTGGCGTACGGGTGCGCAGGCGCCAGTCCCGTGCTTGACCTCGTTTGCGATGGCGAGACGCACGTCGTATCTCCGACTCGTAGGGCGAGAAAAAGGCCCGTGTGCGGGAATGGTGGCGGTTGCAACGCGGCAGCGCCCCGAGTTCGACCAAGATTGTGTCGGGCGAACGTGACTCGGAGATGCATCAGAGCAAGAAAGGCAATCTGTGGCACCTCGGCATGAAAGTGCTATCAGCGTGGACGCCAAATCGGGGTTGATGCATACGGTGCGGGGCACCGCGGGCAACGTCAGCAACGTGCCCGAAGCCAATAGTTTGCTTGCTGGGCGAAAAAACCGCCGCGTTTGATGATGCGGGTTGCCAAAGGGTACACAAGTGCCTATACACTCGGACCGGCGTGAACTGGTATATGGCGATGAATCCCGGATACCGCCGTATTCTGGACAAAAGCAAGCGGCTTGGTGATGCGCTCAGCTCACGGATCAGGTCGAGCGAACCAAGGCCAGTATCCGGGCAAAGGGCAAGTGCCCGTTCCAAGTGATCAAGCTGCAGTTCGGCTATGCCAAGGTTCGCTCTTGAGGGCCGAAGAAGAACACCATACGACTCATGACCTTGTTCGCGCGGTTCATCTTATGGAGATGGAGTGCGACAAATTATTGGTCGCTCGGGCATGATCGCGTTCCGGGGTTGCGCCGATGCCTTACGCGCAACCCGTAAATGCTGTCCGGCGCATGCCGACCAGCTTCGATTCGGGCGGACAGATTTGCGTCGTGGCACATTTATCTGCCTGTTAAGCGGCCAAGCACACTTGATTCGGGTTTGTGAAAAGCATCCTTAGTGCTGCTGCTTTCGAAATGAGCGCACCTGATCTCTCAATTTCACAACTTCCTCTGGCGACATTACAGAGAGCATCTTCCACATCTTTGTTTTTAATTCAGCGCTTTCGCTTTCTGAGTGACTGCGCCATTTTGGAATGTCGCGTTTGGTCTCGGCGAGTGCATTTTGGTATAGGCCACTTCGGATATTGGTCGCTACATCGTCGGGAACCGACACGCTTAGAATTGTCATGTTGTTAATAGACCTGATTAAAAGTTGGTGGCGGCTTGGCAGGTCTTGGGTCGTGTTTTTAGGGGGGGGCGGCGTAGTCGCCGTTTCGTTGGATACACGGGTTGGGCGGAGTGTCTTCGACGCATCCCGGGCATGAGTTGATTGACGGGGCTGACGTGCGAGCTTGAAAAACGGCAGGGCAGAGCCGATCAATGATACTGGTGGCATGAGAAACGTCCATAGATGATTTAAGTGATTTGACGATAAAGGTGTCGGTTATTGGGTAGGATGGCTATCAAGGACCGCTCTGTGCAATGTATGGCGGGTGCGGCCGCTGGTCGAATGCGGCTCGACGGGGAGCGTTATGCGCCAGCTGCTGATGGGCATCAATGGCCATGGGTTTGTCGTCTGCGAATTCGGTCGCAAACCATCCGGCCCTTTTGTTTTTGCGCATGCTCGATCGGGTCGTTTCGGTTGGGCTCGGTGTCTGCGGCAGCGCGGGAAACAGCAGTCCAAAGTGTCCGAGGGGCGGACCTATGGGCTATATCTTCACTTCCTCGAAAAGCCGCCTCGACATGGATTCGTTATCGCTAGGGGTGGCGCTTATCCGATGCTGGTTTCGGTGTCGGAATCGATGCGACCTCTTTGGGGTGGGTCTGTGTGTCGTAGATGGGGGGGCGGCTTTTTGATTGGTTCTTGATAGTCCAAAGCACAGGACTTGACCAAAAATGGTTGAATGCTATGTGAAGATGTGCGTCCCGTTTTCTGTGGTTTCCGAATTGTTGCGATGCCGCGATTCTTTGTTTCGACGGTGTTGGTGGGGTGTGGCGTCTTGGTGTGCGGTACATCAGCGCTGGCGCAAAATAGCGTGACACTGTACGGTGGACTCGACACGGGCGTGGCCTACTTCGACAATCGTATGGGCGCTCGTGGGTCCGGCAACAGTGTGCAAACGCAGGCCGGTAACCTATCTCCCAACCTGTGGGGGATAAAGGGGATCGGAGATTTGGGGGGCGGTCTTCAATCGATATTCAAGCTGGAAAGCGGTTTTAATGTCAACAACGGGCGTCTGACGCAGGGCGGGAGGCTCTTCGGGCGGACTGCGTCTGTGGGGTTGGGTGATGCGATATTCGGCACCGTAACGATGGGGCGCCAATACGACCCACTAGTCGATCTGATTCAGCCGCTCACCAATGATGGAACATTCGGTTCGACATTCGCGACGCCAGGCGATGTGGACAACTACGACAATAGCTATCGCACCGGAAATTCGATCAAATACGCGACCCCGGATCTGGAGGGGCTTCAAGGGGCCGCCATGTACGCGCTGGGTGGTCAACCTGGCGGAACGGCTGGGCGCACTTATGCTTTTGCGGCTGCCTATCACCATGGTTCGATCGGCGTGGGCGTCGGATATTTCTATGCCCATAGCGCACATGGTTCGGTTGCGTCGTTTGATGGCCTGCGCCCGAACGTCGATGTGGACATCGACTCACCAGCAATCACTGGGGGCTTCGTGTCGGCCAACTCGCTTCAGATTGTTCGCGCTGCGGCCAATTTCCAACTTGATCAATGGATTGCGGGAGGCGCGTTCAGTTACGTGCGGTATGGCGACTATGGGTTGGCCTCTGGCCGTACAGGATCGACAGCGTTCAATACAATTCAGACATTCCTGGACTACCGCTTGAGTGCGGCTGTTGTGGTGGGTATTGGGTACGACATCACGAAAGGCGCCGGTAACAACGTCAGCGTGCGCTATAGCCAGTGGAGTTTGGGAGGCAAATACCGCCTGTCGCCGCGTACCGATCTCTACGTGCTGGCAGGCCTTCAGTGCGCGTCCGGTAGCACGATCAATGTCGCCGGTGTTCTCGTGCCGGCAGTGGCGTCGATGGGGGATTTTGGTAACGATGCCAGCACCAACCGCCAAGCGATGGCCATGATCGGCATCCGTCATGCTTTTTAGTTGGTGGTCAGTCAACACAAAGGGCTGCTCGGGAGAAGGCGATCTCAGATTTATCTGGTGAAAATTGAGGTGGCGTCTTATTTTGGAATGGCGCGATCTTTCCGATAATGTCGTTCATTCCCATTCGTTACAGGGCGCCGAATCGCCCTGTTGAGGAGTCGAACGTGAAACACCGCCTACGAGTCTTGTGGTTGTCCCTGTGTTTGATTGTGCCGGTTGCGCATGCTGCGTCGATGACGCCTGTATCAGGCAAGGACTATGAGTTACTCAAGCCGGCTCAGGCAACTGCGGCGCCGAAAGGCAAAGTCGAAGTCACTGAATTCTTCTGGTATGGCTGCCCGCATTGTGCGGAATTTGAATCGCCGCTGGAGGCCTGGGCCCGAAAAGAGGGCGACAAGATTGCGCTGAAGCGGGTGCCGGTCGCGATGAACAGTGCATTGACGCCGCATTCTCGCATGTATTACGCACTGAATGCGCTGGGCGTATCAGAGCGCATGATGCCGATCCTGTTTGACGCAATTGGCCAACAGGGGCAGCCACTGTTGACGCCGCAGGATCAGGCTACGTTTCTGTCGAAATACGGCGTCAACCGGGCGCAGTACCTTCAAACCTATTATTCAGCGCGTGTCCAGGCCGACGTTGCGCGAGCTGCGAAACTGATTCGCGACGAGCGAATTGTGGGCGTACCGACGGTGACCGTGGCCGGTAAATATGAGACGGGACCTGGCTATACGGGCAGCCTGGAAGCAACTACGTCCGTTCTGGATTATCTCGTCAAGCAGGTTGATGCATCTTGAGTGAGGTGTGTGTGGGCGATGTAATGGTCGCCTGAGTCGGATTGGTGGGCGTGGTCACCCGTGCGGGCGAAGGATCACAGCGAACCGATGCAATGGTATTGACGAGGGTGTATGGGCAATGAGAATCGGCATTTCTTTCCTGACGCATGAGAACCAGAACCTTTGGTCCAATGGGCTGGATCAGAATATCGTGTTTCTCGCCCATTTGCTTCAACAATTGCCCTTTGTTCAGTCGGTGGGATTGATCAAGGTTGGCGATCAGAGGCGACGGCCACCGCAACTTGACTCGGTCGCGGAAGACTTGCCGTTGATGTCGTTACGCGACGCGGGCGAAGCGGTTGATGTCGTCATCGAGATGGGCGGGGCGCTGGATGTGTGTTGGCTGGACTGGATGCGTGCCCGGGGCAAGAAGGTGGTGTATCACTGCTGCGGTCAGCCGTACGTGGCATGGGCGGAGACCGTCGTGTTCGATCAGCCGAACCATTTCACCCGTCCGGACCGGTGCGATGAAGTCTGGTACCTGCCGAAAGACGCCTGCTTCGCGCCGATGCTGCGCACGATGCACCGATGCGAGGTACATGAGGTTCCGTTCATTTGGCATCCGCGGTTTCTGGACGCGCGCATCCGCGAGGTACGGGCGCAGGGCTACGAATATGGGTACACGCGACGAGATGCGAGTACCCGAGGACTGCACGTCGCCATCTTCGAACCCAACCTGTCGGTCGTCAAAAGCACAGTTCTACCGATGTTGATCTGCGATGCGGCGTATCGGGCAAACCGCGATAGCGTCACGTTCGCGTGCGCACTGAACGCGCGTCGCATGTATGAATGCTCGGCGTCGCAGTCGCGAGTTCGGTCGCTAGACCTCTTTCGTCATCGAAAAATGGGATTGTACGAACGTCACGACACCGTGACCGTATTGGCACAGCGCCCGAATGCCGTCGTGTCACACCAATGGCAGAACGACCAGAATTATCTATATCTTGACGTGCTATATGGCGGCTATCCGTTGATCCACAACTCGCCGTGGCTCAAGGACGTTGGCTATTATTATCCGGCATTCGATGTACAGCGCGGGGCAGCACAACTCCTGCGGGCGGTGGTCGAGCACGACGCCGCGCTGGGTGAATATTACGCGCGCGCACAAGATATCTTTGATATGGTGCATCCGTCGAGTCAGCCCAATCTGGCAGCATATGCCGAGCGGTTGTTGCATCTGTGTCAGGGCGCTGCTTTTGTGCCGAAGGCGGGTGCATGAGCGGCAACTGTTGCGACCGCTTCAGCGGGCGCCCCCGCGATCTGCGGGTCGGCATTGGCATCTCGGCGCGTACGCGCCGGAAATCGCTTTGGCTGGGCAATGGCATCCAGAATGCCCTCTTTCTCGCGATGCTACTGACCTGTGTGCCGACTGTCGGCGAGGTCCACTTGGTGCGGGAGGGTGCAGACGACCCATTCGACGACATCCGCGATTGTCTGGCTCTTGTGCCGGTGACGTTGGTTGGGATGTGCGAGGCGGCCGAGGCGCTCGACGTGATGATCGATCTGGACGCACAACTCGATCCCGAATGGATCGTGGCCTTTCGCGAACGTGGCGGCAAGCTTGTATCGATGCGCTTCGATCACGATTATGTGTGTGATATCGAGCAGATGATCTTCGGCCGGTTGCCGAACGCGCCAATTGTGCCGGGCGCGTATCACGAAATCTGGACGTTACCGCAATACGCGGCTAGCGGGATCCCCTACCTGGGCAGTGTGTGCCGCGTGCCGATCAGGGTGGTGCCACCCTTGTGGAATCCGATATGGCTGCAACACAAGACGGCGCTTTTGCCTGACGGGCGGCAGTTTGGTTATCAGCCAGGCCGGCGCCGCTGGCGGGTGGGGATCTTTGAACCGAATTCCTCCGTGGTGACAACGAGCTTGATTCCGCTGCTGACATGTGAGGCGGCGCATCGTACCGATTCCGGCATGTTCGAGCGCGTTCGTGCCTTCAGCACGTTCGAATGGCGGCAACATCCTGGATTCCAGAATCTCGTATGCAGTCTCGACGTTGTCCGGCATGGGTTGGCTTCGTTCGATCACCCAGTTTCGTTTCACGAGGTCATGGCGGGTGATGTCGATGCCGTGGTCAGCCATCAATGGGAGTGCGGGCTGAGTTCGCTCTATTGCGAGGCACTCTATGGGGGCTATCCGCTCATTCACAATTCCGCTCTGATCGGTGGTTGCGGTTATCGCTATCAGGCGTTCGATTGCGTTGAGGGCGCTCGAGTCTTGTGTCAGGCAATCGCGGACCACGATAGCAGTCTGGAGGCGTATCGTCAGCGGGCCGCAACGTTTCTGAAAAGCCTCGATCCTGCGTGCGAGGCTAACGTTAACGCATATAGCGGGGCGTTGACTGCCGTGGTCGCATCACATGGCAGTAGCGGCGCGTAGCCATGGTTGATCGACTGGGCAAGACAGGAACAATTCAGCTATTCGATGAAAGGCGCAGCGACGCCAAAGGATTCAGTATGCCGTTCTTTACGATCGCGATAGTCACGCGAAATTATGGTCACTTCATTGAGGCGGCGATCCGGTCCTGCCTAGCGGGAGCGGATCAGGATGTCGAAGTCTTGGTGGTCGATGATGGGTCGGAAGACGATACGGCGCAAGTGGTGCAGGCTGTCTGCGCCCATCATCCCAAAGGTGCGCAAGTGCGTTATCACCGTGCCGGCCCAATCGGCTTGGCGGCGGCCCGCAACGAATCCCTGCGGTTGGCGCAAGGAGAGTACCTGGTGTGTCTGGATGCTGACGATGTCCTGATGCCCGAAACGTTGACGCGATATCGTCGCGTGTTGCAGGACCATCCGGATGCGGACGTTCTGTACGGCCACGTTGTGGCGACGTACCCCGATCTTGTGCCGCTCGCGCGCCTAAGTACCGAGGTAATCAGGCCCTATCCGTATTCCCTTGCCGTGTTGCTGGGCCGCAATCCCATTCCGCATGCCGGGTCCGCTTCGCGGATTCGGTTGATGCGGGAAATCGGTGGATATCGGAAGGGACTAGACCGCGCCGAAGATTATGCGATGTGGCTGGATCTCGCGGCACATCACGCCCGGTTCCACTATGTGGATGCCTGCGTGGCACTATATCGTCGACACGATGACAATGCCACGCAAAACTTGAAGCCGGAATGGGATTTGCCGGTCATCCAGGCGATGTTGGAACGTTATGAACTGCGCGAGTTGCTGCCAGACTTGGGGTGGCAGCGCGATGAGGCGAGTGCGCACCTGAGTGCGGTGTGTGTCATGGCGCGGCGATTGCTACAGGCGCGGGCGGATGAGGTGTTCGTCCGAGATTTTCTCGCGAATCTTCTGTGCCCATCACGGTCTTGCGGGCAGTCGTCGGTGCGTGATAGCGCTTGACAAGCGGGTGGGCGCAACCGAGGTGCCGGGGCGATGCGCTATCGCCAGCGCGGCAATGCCAGTCTTGTATCGACGGGTTGGTCGTTAAGCGATTGGGTTGCATCAGAGCGGAGCGGGTGCAGCCAGCAGGGCTAGGCTGCACCCCAACGGTCCGCGAAGCCTGTCTGCCCGGTTAGGGCGCGTTGCCCGATCGACAGTAGTTTGCAAAATTGTCGGCAGAGACGGCAAATCCCTTTTGCTTGGCGAGTTCCCATGGCCGTTCACAGCGTTGTGTGGCTTCGCACCAGGCGTAACCAGCGGACGGTAGGCAGCCGTGGGCGTCGCGATCGCCCCCAATCATGGGGGATGGACTTGGAGACACCGCGCACGCGCTCAGGGTAACGGCCATGGCAAGCAGGATAGCGAAAGAGGTGTGACGAAGCATATTTTGTATTCCTTACAGTAAGGATCATTGAATGGGATGGGGCATGCGATTGACTGGCGCGCCCAGACGGTTGAATCATACTACGCCCGAGGGCGGAATCGGGTAGGGATGCGGAACTATCGTCGGAATAGGTGGATGGTGAATCGGATGGTGCTGATAGCTTGCATTGCGCGTTCCGTCTAGCATGACTGAGTCGGGCGGCCGCATGCGCAGTTCATTGACTGCCCATGCGAGCTCGACGCGGTCTGCTCCTTTGTTGAGGAACAAGGAGCAGGTTAGTGGGGTTTGGGGGAGCCGCACTCGGGCGGTTCCCCGCTTTTTGTGCTTGCTCGGCACGCACGTCGTTATCTGCGTGATGTTGGTAATCGTGTAGCCATTGCCCAGGAGCTGGTCGCTATACTGGAGTACCGCCTGCAGGGTCGGTGTGCTGCAGGTAATGGCCGGCTCATTGTTCGGCCATGATGTCGATGGCGCAGCCGACCCGCCAACGTCCTCAAATTTTTGTAGCGCCTCCGCTACGAGTTCATTGAGTTCAGCGCATCCAGCGTCGGTGGCTGGATCGACAGCCGAAGGCCATTTTTCCGTGCATTCTGTCAGTTGTTCCCATAGGATGTCTGCCTTTCTAATTTGTTCGGAGAACTTACTGCTTCGTAAGCTGCGTGTCGCCATGGCAACCGTGCTGAGGAGTGTCCCGTTGGGTTGATTGCCGGTGGTGCTGGAAACGCTTTGTACCGTAGTAGCCATCCCAGTCCGACTCGCCGATGGTGGTGCATCCACAGCGTCTGTGCGCAAATTGCCGGAGAACCTGGCGGGAGAGCAAGAGGTGGGTGGGCGTTGTTTGGCATGGGCCGGGAAGAGAGTTGATCCAATGCATTTTTGAAACGTAAGTCAACGTTGCCCAATTCACCTTTTATAAACCACTCGCAAGAACTGTCTGCCTGCGCGTTGTGGTAGAGAGAAGAGGTTAATAGTTATGCTCGGAAATATGTACTTCGATTGTGGATCGTCGGTTGCTGGCAGAGATGTGGGCACAATATCAGAGCCGCATGAGATGAAATTTTCGAATTCTTACGAAGTGCTTTCGCGTCGACCTGTGGTTCTGACGACGCGGCCGATCGGCCCGACGTGAGACTTGCTGCCTGACTGCACAGCAAAATCTCGCGTGCTGGGGTAATGTGGATGTAGTCGGTAAGATCTCTTTATGTCGGGTGTGCGGGACGAGGCCTTGCTTGGATCGTCATCAATGTGCGTCGGTTTGGGGAGCCTCCGGCTTAAGGCGCGCTTGCAATTTGGCAATCAAGCGCCGTGTAATGTCGACAATGGTCTGAACGACGGCCGCAAGTTCCGCCGGATCCGCTGGCCTGTCACTCCGTGCCAGGCTCTCGGCAGTGTCGGTCAACTGAGCCAGTACGGGCAGACGGCACAATTCGGCGGTCGAATGCAGACGGTGCGCTACGTCGCCGATCGAGGCATAGTCAAGGGTTTGGCTGGCGATATGCAGTGCCGTGATATCCGCTTCGCAGGTCGCGATTAGATTGCGCAAGAGCTTGGACTCGCTCGCGGGATCCAGGCGCGCAATCTGGTCGACAATGCTGTCGGCCGGGGCCGGCTGAGCCGTGCGCACGGGCAAGCCCTCTATACCTGGAGCGCCGGGCGTTTCGCGATGCAACAGTGGCTGCAGTGCGCTGGCGAGTTCGTCGAGTGCAAGGGGTTTAATCAAACAGGTATCCATGCCATTGGTGGTTGCCTCGTGCAAGGTTTCGGGGAGTAGGCTGGCTGTGAAACCGACAATGGTCAGAGGGCGGTTTGTGTGTTGGGTCTTCTCTTGACGGCGGATGGAGCGTGCAAGTTCGAATCCACTCATTCCCGGCATGTTGCAATCCGTGATCAGCACATCAACAGACGTGCGCTCCAGCGCGGCCAGTGCTTCGCCGGCAAGCGTACAGACGATGGTATCGAAACCCAGGAATTGTAGCTGGCGCGACAACACGATCCGATTGGGCGGATGGTCGTCGACGATCAAGGCCGTGCAGCCCTGGAACAGTGTGCCGGGATCCACCCCGGTGGCGGCCGCGGGCGTCATGGTTGGCATCGGCGAATGCGCGGCACGTTGGAGGATGAAGCGCAACGTAATGTGCGTGCCGCGTCCGGGCGTACTCTCAATCGTTAACTTGCCTCCCAATGCGGTGGTGAGATGGTTGCAGATGGGCAGGCCGAGACCGGTCCCACCGTAGTGGGTAGCGATATCGGGCGCAGCTTGCGTATAGGGCTCAAGCAATGACGGGATGGTTGCCGGCTCGATACCGATACCGGTGTCTACGATATGAATATCGACGTGGGTCGCGTCGTCGTCCGATGCGTCTTGGATGTGCGCCCGAAATGACACTGCGCCGCGCGCCGTGAACTTGATCGCATTTGACAATAGATTGCTCAGGATCTGCCGCAGTCGCATGGCGTCCGTCATCACCTGCCAGTCGTGCGCACTCGTCGTGTAACGGAAGGCCACGCCCTTTTTCTTGGCAACTTCTTCGTAAATGGCGGCAACGTTGTCGGTGAGTGAATTCAGGTAAACCGGTTGGATATCGATCGTCAATTTACCGGCTTCGATCTTCGAAATATCCAGAATCTCATCCAGCATGGCGACCAGCGAACGGGCCGACTCGAGTGCGGCTACGACATCTTCGGGAGGGATGCCAGTCTGACGTTTGGCATGCCGCACCTGCAATTCCAGAATGCCCAAGATCGCATTCATGGGGGTACGGATTTCATGACTGATGGTGGCCAGAAAGGTCGATTTCGCGTGATTGGCGTGTTCCGCTTCCTCTTGCGCACGCTTGGCCGCGCGTTGCATTTCACCGCGTTCGGATACGTCCATCCAGCCGCATAGCAGGCTGTGCGAAGCCGGTGCGTCACTCACGAACGGTACGACCCAGGCATGGGCATCGAGTTCATGGCCGTTGACACGCAAACGCGTATCCTTAAATAGTGGGACTTGCTGGGCGACCGCATCTTGGAGGATGTCGGTCAATTGTGCGATGAGTGTGTCGTCCGAGGCGGTCAGCGCGTTGAGCCGACTTCCGACGACACAGCGCGCGGGACCGATCGTAGCGGCAAAGGCCTGATTCCAACCGGATAGCCGCAATTGCACGTCGCAGATGAAGAACGGGAACGGCATGCTGTCCAGCAACGTTTGCTGGAGCGCGAATTGTTGCCGGAGCGCAGTTTCTGCGCGTTGGCGCAGCTGAATTTGCCGGGCCAGTGAACGATTCCATGCGAGCAACAGGAGCCCGAACGAGACCGCAATGGCAAGGCCAGCCCATAGCCGTTGACGCCACGGGCGAAATGTGGCGTCCGGAATGCTGGTGTAATTCCAATGATTTCGGATATCGTTTAGCCGCGCTTCACGCGTGCCTTGCAGTACCTTGTCGATGATCAACGCAAGTTCGGGATCGGACGCTGGCACGCCGAATCCGACTTGGGCCGTGTCGGCGGGCTCAAGGTAGCCCGCGACGACTAACTTGCCTTGGTAGCGTTGAGCAATATAGTAGTTTGCGATATTGATGTTAAGGATCGCGGCGTCGACATTGCCGTCGTTGACCGCATGCAGGGCATCGTTGACTGACGGTGTGACCACGTAGTGAGCAGGCGCGCCAGCGCGAGACGGCAAGGTATTGACGATACCGTCGTTAGGAATCGCAATGCGACTGACGGCTGGCCAGCCAATGGCGTTGGGCAGCGTATAGCCCGTGCGCGTGACCACGGCGAAGCCGCTCCACGAATAGGGCGATGTCGGCACAAAGCCCGGTCGCATGGCATTGGCACTCATGACCGGGAGGATCGCCGGCACATCGTCGGGGCCACTTCCGTGGCTGGGCTTGAAGCGGATCCCGACCTGCGTGGTGATCAGGTTCATCATGTCTGCTGTGACGCCTGCCATTTCACCTTTGTCATCGTGAAACAGGAACGGCGGTGCGTCGGGTTCGGCGGCAAAATAAACGACAGGATGGGCTTGAATCCATGCCTTCTCGGCGGGCGAGAGCACCGTCGCCATGTCGAGCGCAACATGATTCGGGCGCCCCTCCCAGCGTGAGCGCGTCTCAGCCAGGTCCTCAATGTCTATTTGCGCGATCAGACGATCGACCAGATCGATCAGCGGCGCATGGGAGGCCGGTGCAGCCAGCTGAAATCCCGGCGGGCTGGGATAGGTTGTGAAGCGCCGGATGCTCAGGTTGAGCAGTTGCAGCCGCTCGATCAGGTAGTTGCTGATGTTGGTGTTGCCCACATATTGGTCCGCTTGCCCGAAGGCAACCGCGGTCAGTCCGGCCGCGGGTGAGTGGACCGGCATCAGCAGCGCACGGGGGAAATGCTGGCGCAGCACGGCGGCGGATACCAGATCCGGGACATACGCGAGGCGGGGGACTGACGGTGTGGGGACGGTGACGAAGCCTTCGCTTTGGTTGCGCTCGACGACCGAGTCCTGATCCGGAAAATACGCGCGACTGAACCGCAAGCCCGATAAAGCGGGAGTGGTCTGGATGATGGTTGTGGCCAGATCGATGTCGCCGCGACGAGCTGCCGCGAGCATGGCGGTGGTATCCGGATAGCGCTTGAATGTCAGGCGAAGATGTGCGCTGGATCGTAGCCGGTCGAGAAGGTCCGCAGTAATGCCAAAGTAACTTCCGGTGGTATCGACGATGTCGAACGGCGGTGCGATATTGGGTACGACACCCACTCGCAGAGTACGCTGCCGCTCGGCTAACCACGCTTGCGTGGCGGCAGGAATCGTCAGGTCGCGGGTATTTTGTGCGAGGTGGACGAGGCGCAGGTCGTCTGGTTCGTCAGGCGATGCATGGCTCGTGAGCGGGCCTAACAGGACCGCGCCGAGCGTCAGCGCCGCGATCCGTGGCCAACGCGCCCGAGCGAATCGATCACGCAGGAAGGCGCGCATGGGCAATTAATCGAAAAGCAAATTCTCGCGCGCGAATTCGGCGAGATCGACGATGTTGGAAATCCCGGTCTTTTGAAAGATGTGCGCCTTGTGGGTGCTGATGGTTTTGTGGCTCAGATGCAGCAGATCGGCAATTTCCTGATTGGAATGTCCTTTCACCAGATAACTCAGCACGGTAATTTCACGCGGTGAGAGTGCGGCGGCTGCGCGACCACTGCCTGCGATCGTGCCGTCGTTGGCGACGCTCGGGAAGCAGTCGAACCCGGACAGGGTGGCGCGAATGGCATTGAGCATTTGACTGATGTCCTCGGTTTTTTGTACGTATCCGTTCGCCCCGATCGCCCGAATCTTGGTGGCCATTACCTCGGTGCGGGCCGATGAAAAGACCAAGATGCGGACTTGGTTATCAGACACGCGCACGCGCTTGACAAAATCCACGCCGCTCAGCGTCGGCAGATTCAGATCGACGATCATGAGATCGGGCTGATGGGATTTATACATTTCCCACGCCGCTTCGCCGTCCTTCGCGACGGCGATCTCGTCGGAGACGAGCTCCTGAGTGAGGAGAGTGGATAGTGCCATTAGGTATATGGGATGGTCATCGACCAGCAAGATTTTGTGCATGGTGTCCTCGATCCAGCTGTAGCAGGGGTTCGCGCGCGCTAAGAATCCCTGGACTCACTGCGTGTGCAGGATCCCGGTTGCCATATTGGCTGTCAGCAAGGCGCACGCGAGATTAAGCGGCGTATCAAACGGCCCAGCGGGAGACGTAAGGCGCCGCTTGGTTGATGTGAAGCGCCGTGCCGAAGGTCGGCATATGTTCGTTCCCTTATGGTTGGGCCAAATATTGGAACTAGTTCCAATATTATCGGCAGACAAGCGATGGTTTGGTATAGGCAAAGTCTGACTGTGCATAGGTGCTTGCCTATTGTATAGGGGTGGCGCTGATATTCAAAATGTCCGATGCCGGGCGCGGGAGGGCTGGCGTGACTGGGGGGGGCGTTGAAGCCGTTCGGTCGACTTCGTACTGTATCGGGACATGCGAGGCATGGGTCGGCAATGCACAGATGATTCGTTGCGTGAACGGGATGAGTCTTATGGCGGAATGGGAGTGGGCCGATATGTTGCGTATGACAGGTATTTGATAATTGCCGTGACATGCTGTTCACAACCCCCGATGTGGGGGCTGGCGCGTGAGCTTGATGACCCTGCTTGTGGTCGATGCTCTTATCCGCGTGATTCGCTGGGCGGCGACCAACATAACCCTTTCGCGTGCCTCGCCTCTCGCCCACATTGTCGGGGCCGGCGATTGACGCGATCGTGAACGAGGGACTCCATGATGCATCCTGCAGCGCCTTCAATGCATGTGATGGGCGATATTGCCTTTGACACCCAGACTCGTGTGCTGGTCAACCTTGTCGACCAGTCGCTGAAATATCTCTCCCTCAACGAGTCCTTGCTCCTGCAGCAGTTGTTTGACGGTCCGCAGACCAAGGAAGCTCTGATCGAGTGTATCTGGGGCGCGCGTGGTGTCGTTGTCACGGACGCCAGCTATTACCAACTGGTCACGCGGCTGCGGCGCAGCTTCGAAGCGATCGGCTTGCCGCGGGATCTCATTCGGACCATTCCGCGCTATGGCTTGGAGCTCGCGCGTCAGGCAGAGAGGGAGGACAGTATGGTCGACGAATCGAAGGCGACTAACGCATTTCATCGCGATGACGAGATTTCGATTTCGTCGCAGATCGGGGGCGAGGACGCATGCGCGCTCGACAAGAGTGAGCCGGTTGACGATCGAACGACTTCCGGGGTGCGCTGGCGTTTCGGGCGTCGCGTATCCGCGTGGCTTGCGGTTGCGGGGGCGTCGATAGTGGGAGTTTGGGCAATTCTCGCTATCTGGCATGGGGGGCATGTCATGTCGCCCGTGGTGATGCCTTCGCAGGGCGAGGCATGGTTGTCGCAGGCATGGCGTCCACGGGATCCTGGCGTTACTCGCGCAGATGCAACAGCGCTGGAGGATCGCTTGCATGGCGGGAGGCATCGCGTGGTGCATGTTGGTGCGTCACCAGCGCTGCAACCGGATGGTCGTTTTTTGCAAGTGTGACGGGCGTTGCTCGGTACAATTCGGCCCGGTGCAGTAGGCGCCCAAGCGCGGCGCGTATCGCAGGTTTTTATTGTCTCTGTGGAAGTTTTAGCTATGTCGACCTTGGGCATGACGGACCACCAAGAAATCGGAGGCGCGAAAATTGTCGTGTCCTTGGGGCGTCCGACGATCGTTCATCAGTTGTTCTACGAGAAGATGTACGATCCTAAGCCGTTCGAAGATGCTGCCCTGTACTACTACGACAACGGCATTTACAAAATCATTTCGCCCGGTGAAGAGCATTACGGGCTCTACGTGGTCAATGGTCGAATCGAGGATGACGTTTTCGAAATTGACTATATTGCATTCCCGTCGAAGGATTGGGGTGGAAAGACCGCGCTGCATCATTTGCGCTTTGATCGCAAGGCAGCGACATTCAAGCAGCAAGCGACGTGGGAGGGCGATTTGAATATGCCCGCGCAACTTGGGCGATTCGCCGAGCGGCGCAACGACCACGCAGACTCGGAGAGCATTCGCTGGGCGACCCATGGCCGGGCCTGTTTGGCGTGCCGCTAGTTCCGATTTGAGTGTCATTCTGATCGAGTGACGGTGGAGTGCCGGCACCTCATCGGCAGCTTGTTTCATTATTCCGTATGGAAGGGGTTATGACTCGACATGACACGCTTGGGGCGTGGTTGGCCCAGTTGGAGTCCGCTCATCCCATCGAGATCGATATGGGCCTCGATAGGGTCGGCCGCGTGAAGGCGGCATTGCAGTTGTCATTTACCTGCCCGGTGATCACGGTGGGCGGGACGAATGGCAAGGGGTCGACCTGTGTCATGCTGGAGGCGATCCTGCTCACGGCGGGTTATTCGGTTGGATGCTACCTGTCACCCCATGTGCTGACTTTCAACGAGCGTGCCCGCATCGATGGGCGACAGGCAAGCGATGAGGATTTGCTGCTGCATTTCGAGGCGGTGGAGCGGGCCCGTCAGGGGTTGCCGGAGCCCGTAACCCTGACGTATTTCGAATTTACGACACTGGCCGTCTTGCATTGGTTGGCTGCTAGTAATCTCGATGCCGTGATTCTGGAGATCGGCATGGGCGGGCGACTCGATGCGGTCAACCTCATTGATGCGGATTGCTCGGTGGTGACGAATGTGGCGATCGATCACATTGCCTATTTGGGCAAGACACGCGAACAGATCGGGCTCGAGAAAGCCGGGATTTTTCGCGCAGGACGACCGGCGATCTGCGCGGATCCTGCGCCGCCGCAGTCGTTACTCGATCACGCCCAACGTCTCGGCACGGACTTATGGCTGATCGATCGCGATTTCAGTTGCGAGCGGCAGGATGCGGACAGTCAGGCCTGGACGTATGTCGGACGCGAAACGCGGCGTCCGATGCTGCGACGGCCGGCGCTGTTTGGCGCTCATCAGGTGACGAACGCGTCAACAGTGCTCGCATGTCTGGAGGTTCTGCGTGACCGGCTGCCGGTATTCGCGCATCACATCCGTCGTGGGCTCGAAAGCGTTGTGTTGCCGGGGCGGTTCGAGGTGTGGCCGGGACGGCCAGCCGTGATACTGGATGTTTGTCACAACCCGCACGCAGCGATCGCATTGAGGAACAATTTGCAGGATTTGGGCAACTTCGCTCGCACAGTCGCGGTGTTCGGTGCTATGCAGGACAAGGATGTCGCCGGTATCATTCGCCCATTGATCGCAGAGATCGATCACTGGTATGTCACGGATCTTCCCATCCCGCGCGCGGCCACGGCGGAGCAGCTCGAGCGGGTCCTGTGTCATGCGGGTGTTCCGGTTCCCGAGGCGGTGACGCGATGCGCATCACCGGCCTTGGCGTTGGATCAAGCGCTTGAGCAGGCAGCGCCATCGGATCGGGTCGTGGTGTTTGGAAGCTTTGTGACGGTAGGTGGGGTGGAAATGTCGACCGCGAGCACAGTCATGATTTTGCAAGGCGAAAATCAGTGCGCCGAATCTGCCGTAAGTTCGAACTGAACATGCTGTCGATGGGGGCGTAAAACCACGCTTAAATTGCGGCTCAATGTTGAGCAATTTGCTCATGTGAGAAGAGCCCCCGAGAGGCCCATTGACGTGATGCGATGGCAGTCCCGTTCAGAACGGCGGATAGGGTTTTCGCGTTCGAATGTCCGGTCGTGACATGCGCGCTGCTCACGTAGCCGGTCGTGGAGTTTGGCACCGTAGAAGTCGATGATTACCGCGAGCAGATCCTCAAGCAGTTCATATGCAGCCAGCGCCAGTATGGGCGTGACCCTGCGTCGTTTTCGCGTACAGCAACTCATGCGGAGATCAAGCTAGCCTCGAAGTCGACGGAGGTAAGGAAGTCGATCGAGGTATGCAGGCGTTGCCGATTGTAATAGCCCTCTATCCAATCGACGATATCCAGACGGGCGTGGGCACGCGTTTCGTAGTGAGTCTGGTAGATTCATTCGACCTTCAGCGACTTGAAGAAGCTCTCCATCGGGGCGTTATCCCAAGCGTTGGCACGGCGGCTCATTGAAACGTTTATCTTGAAAATTTCCGATAAGCGCGACTGACGTATGGGGCGCCGCGTTCGGAGTGCAGCAGCAATCCCGGTGGCGGTGTGCGTTGCGAGCACGCGCTGCGCAACGCCTGGCAGACCCGGTCTGCGTTGATCCGCTCGGACATCGACAATCGACCAGCCGACGATGCGCCGGCTCGTCAGATCCAGGATCGCCGCCAGATACAACCAGCCCTCGCCGGTTCTGACGAAGGTGATGTCGCTTACCCGGGCTCGATTGGGCCACCAGCCGTCAAAAACGCCGATCCAACAGATTCGGCGCCACCGGCAGGCGATGTGTCAAATCCGTCGTCACCCGGTACGGGCGCTTGTAGACTGGGCGTAGCCCCTGGCGTTGCAGGCTGTGACGCACGCGTTCGGCGCCCGCCGGCCGGCCCTGGGCAGGCAACTGTCGCACGATATGAGGTCAGTCATAGCTGCCGCATTGGCGCGATGAATGGCGGTAACTTGGGCGCCCAGCGCGGTATTGGCTTGGGCTCGCCGACTTCGGACCGGCCGCGCCACTGGCAATAGCCACTGCTCGACACACCGAGAAGCCGGCTGACGCTGTAGCGGTCGCGATGCTGATCGATCCTTGCATACTTCATCGCGACCCCTTCGCGAAGTATGCCGTTGTCTTTCGAAGGATATCGATGTCCAGCTTCGCGCAGACCAGTTCCTTGCTCAGCCTGCTGACCTCAGCTTCCAGATCGTTGACCAGACGACGGCTGCACACCGGCGCATTAGCAACCGGCTCTGCCGCCGCCTGCGCGTTGCCACTGTGCTGATCATGGCACCAGCTTCCTAACGTGGTCACCGGCAGGCCCAGCCTTTGAGCGACCTCGTGCTGGTCGGCACTCTTGGCTCACCCTACCGCCTCTAACTTGAATTCCTTCGCGCATTGCCTTCTTGGCATCAGGTTCTCTGACACGCTTTTCTCCGTACACACAACAAGTTATCAAACTTCTGGCTGTGCGTGGAATCGTGGCAGATCACTGTAGATTTATCTGCAAAACCCAGCTTGCAATCCGGGAGGAGTCCATATGAGCGACTCTAGTAAAAATTATGGGCGTGTGATTGAATTAATGCCCGATATTCCGTTGAAATATTCTTCTTCATAGCTGACGATAAGCTCGGATCTGTCGACAGTCATTTTTTGAAAGCGAGGAACATGGAGTCGGATCGATTATCGAGGGCTTTGAAGTCTTATTCAATCTTGATAATGCCTGCAATTTCACCTATCTCGCCAATCCATATTCCGTTTTCTGTTTCTGCTGAAACCATGCGTTCTCGGGCATCAACGATCGATTCGCAGCTAATCGGAGTCCGAAACGTAACTACCCCGAGTGAGTCTACGCGACCGAATGCAAGGCGGTATGACGGCCCGGACGCATCCCGGGAAGCAAACTTGCGGCACCGCGCCGAAGCCAATTTGTCGAGTTGGCGGACGGCTGACCCGCATTGGCTGTATTCCGTGACTGAAGGACTGACGATCAAGCCTGGAGAAGGCCTCGGAACAAGTGAAACACTGAATCCGATCCTGGCGTCCTCGAATAGAACGAGATCGGACACGCGCCGAGCATCAAAGGCCCCCAAATTGGCTGAATCAGAGCGGCCAGCAACGGAAAGTTCCCGGCAAATACGGGCCACGCGACATCACAAAAGTTTCGGTGAGGTACAAGAGGAAAGTCGAGCTATGGATGGCAGTAGTGGCTTAAAGCACGTGGACTGTCGGGTTGACGTTCTTTCGTGGCGTCCGGCGAAAGGGGGGAGCAACAAAGCCGCGATGATTGCGGTGCGCGAATCTCAATCGGAGGCAGCTTACCGGGTGAAGGACGCTAGGGTGCCAGCGTGGTGGCTGAATCAATTTGAACCACGCTTGGCCAGTTCGATGGATTTGCGAAGCAATTTTTATCCGGCAATGGAGGTAACGATGGCGCAAGTATTTAAAGCGAGTGGACTCGATGCGCCATTGATTCGGCTTGGGAGTGGGTGCGATTACATTCTGTATCCGAATGCCACCGATGGTTCTGATGGTGATTTGTACGCGATGTCTAGATTTGATGAAAATTACATTGATCTGGGAAAATTTCTCACCAGTGCGGAGGGTAGAAGTCAAATTATCAATCAATTTCCTCAAAATACGGAACAGTATCGAGAGGCGCAGCGTCAATATCAAAAAATTGTAAACAAATACTATTCGGTGTGTGAAAGGCAAAAAAGCATTCTTGCTGGAAGGCGATATTATGAGTTGGATGGGCGCGACAGCGCATCAATCAACTTGTACCGAAAGTTGGATCGCGAGCGCTTTCATGCACTCGAACAACTCAACCAACTACTCCCGGATGATCTTCTGCTTGAGCAGGAGCAGCATTACCTAATGTCCCGATTCATTGATAACTGGGATCACTTGAACTTCCGCATGGAGAATTTTGGCTTCACAAACACTCCTAGCGGGTGGCGAGGCGAGACCGTCGACTTTGACGTGACAGGTCCGCTTGGCTACATGGGCGTTCCGAAAAGTATGGGGCATCGCATTGCAAATTTGCAACGACCACCAGCACTCTTTGTACTAAAACACAGATCTGAGGCGTATGATGATTTTTCACAGAATCATTCGCCAAGCCTAATTGGGCTTGGCGAACAGCCCTATGGAGAACAGTCGGCTACGTCCATACAACGTGTACGGGAAGGTATGGATAATGCGAGATATTATCATGACAAGAGGAGTCGCCATTTGTCCGATCCCCGTTGTCGCGCCGCACTGGAATTTGGATATCGATTGACAAAGCTGACCGATGATGTAATTAAATCAATAGTTCTGCATAACTGGCAGGCTGGACCAGCTGAGTTTGATCTTAATCCGGATCGTTTGAGTGATATATTGATGATGCGACGAGATTCGATGTTAGATCAAATCGGTCTAACGTGGATTGAAAAGTGGCGCGACCTGAACCCGGAGCGCGTGGACCGGGTTGATGCGCAGGTCGAGAATGCTATGTCTGAACTGAAAATTGGTTGAGAACGGTGGGGGTGGTCGAATGACGGGTATGAACAAGGGTAGCGCTTAAGTGCTGGAGAGCATAAGCGCTTTTAGGCACCGTTCCCGGTTACGCCCAGTTCGTCGGTCGGTGCCCGCCAGCTTTGGATCGTCGGCGACGAGACTGTAGATAATCAGAGGTGTTGCAGGAAGGCAAACACACTATCATAAGGCTTGAACCGGAACGAGGCGGCTTCCGCTGGCGTCAGTTTCTCGAGTGCTCGCTGCTTCGTCGCCAAGCCAGAGAGCGATGAGACTGATGTCGACGCTCGATTGCAGTAGATACATGGCCGCCGTGTGGCACACGACATGCGGCGAAATGCGTTTGCCAGTGGGGCTCGGGCGTATATTCAGCCTGATTGGCGACCTGCTGGAGGATGTAATCGATCCCGTTGTGCGACAGTTTCCGGCCGTGATGACTTGGAAACGCGATCGGCGTGCGAGTGCTCTCCAGTTCGTGGAACCACGTCTTCAATTCCTGGGCCGTGTTTGACCACAACGGGATGCTTCGTTCCTTGCGGCCATTGCCCATCAGGTTGATCGGCTTGCAACCGCTGAACCGGACCTGTTCCTGTCGGAGCGCGATGACTTTGGAAACGTGCGCCCCGGTGTTGTACATCGTCAGAAGCAGTGCGTAGTCGCGGCGACAGCACCATAGGGACCGGTCGGGTGCTACAAGCAAAGCATCAATTTTGGCATACGGTCGTGTGGCGCTAAGCAACCGCTGTCGGCCGATCGGGCCGGCTGTTATTTTCTTCGGCGCGCGGTCCACCCGCGTCGCGCACGCGTGATCCGCGTGCGCGCACTCATACAAGGAGTCCAACAATGACCAAGAAATCCGCACTCGCGCTGTCGCTTGCCCTCGCCGTTCCCGTCGCGCTGACGCTCGCGTCGCCCGCCGTGCACGCGCAAACTGCGAACCCGCATTTTCCGGAACCGGCGGGCGTGCTGTCGCTGTCGTCACAGGCCAGCGCCGATATGCCGCAAGACATCATCCACATCACGCTGTTCTATGAACAGCAGGCCAAGGATCCGGACAGCCTCACGTCCGCGCTGAATCAGCGCGCCGATGCCGCGCTGTCGCAGGCGAAGAGCGTCTCGGGCCTCTCCGCGCATACGGGCGCATTCTCCGTGTATCCGAGCACCGATCGCGACGGGAAGATCTCCGCATGGCGCGGCCGTACCGAGGTCGCGCTCGAATCGCGCGATATCGCTGCGGCGTCGAAGCTTGCAGGCCAGCTGTCGAACCTGATGCAGGTCGCGAACGTCGAGTTCTCGCTGTCGCCTGAAGCGCAGCGCACGGCCGAGCAGAAGCTCACGACCGAAGCGATCAAGTCGTTCCGCGCCCGCGCGGACGAAGCCGCGAAGGCGTTCGGCTACAGCAGCTACACGATCCGCGATGTCAATGTGGGCAGCGGCCGCAACGTACAGCCATACACGCGCGTGATGGAGATGGCTGCGGGACCGATCGGTAGCGCGAAGATGAGCGCGCCGATCGCGGTCGAAGGCGGCAAGGCAACCGTGTCGGTGACGGTCAACGGTTCGGTGCAGATGAAGTAATGCGCGCATCGCGGCGTGTTGCCACCAACTAACGCGAGAATGCCGGCCCGAGGGTCGGTATTTTCCGTTTACGCACGGGCAACGATCACCCGTGCTGCATCAAACGATCGTGCTCGCAGCGCAGATGCTCGGCTATCCACGTCATCCGTCGCAGCACTCGGGCGGCTTCGTGATCAGTCGCAGCGAACTCACGCGGCTCGTGCCTCTCGAGGATGCCGCGATGGACGATCGCACGATCATCCAGTGGAACGTAAGCCCCGGCAATGTCACCTTGAATCGTCGGGGTGATGAAGGCACGATCGTGTCCACCAAATTCTTTAAATGGACACGTGTACGCTATGGACGAGAATGAGGCGATTTCGGAAGCGGTGCAGCCGACGCGGCGTCGCCGCCGCAGTAAAGAGTTCAAGGAAACGGTGATCCGTGCGGTGACGCGTAAGCGCTCTTTGAAGCTTGCTGTTATCCACATTTTTCTGCCTTTCTCTGTTAACTAGGATTCATTCATGTTAACGTCGTTGTGTGCTCCTTAGATGAAGGAAGGGCGCAATGACGAGCGGAGGCAGTCGAAAGCGTACACTGGGAGAAGCGTTTGGGGCTAATGCTTGGCTGAATGAGGAAGCTGGGCAGAGCCGGTTTCGCGATGAGCGTCTTGGCATAAGATTTCGCCTGGTTCCGAGCGCTTGTGGTCGTATGTCGGGCAGAGCATTCCGATGGCATTTCAGGACTGGTGCAACACGAAAGCAGCCTACTGGTTTCTGTCCTATCCCAAGGTGAGCGAACAGGACATACTGAGTGGGCGACTTTGAAGTCGCGCGAGGCCGGTTCGCTTCATCAGAAGGTCCCGTACTGAACTTGCAGGATACGACTGAATTCTCGTACAAACGGGACCGGCCTGAGTTGATTGATTCGACACGCAAGGTGCCGAGTCGTCCTGACAAGAAGCGGCAAAGCCCGGCATACGGTTTGCGGGATCCTGATGCGTTCGAGTCTGGCTGTTAGCCTCGCGATCGGCACCATCGCCCGTAGCGATGCACCCCGTGTGGTCCCGAACCAGAATCCCAATACTGGCGCGGTCTCGCGCGCAAAGTACATCAGCAGGCTGCCCGCTGTTGCTGCAATGTAAGCCCCCGGTAAAGGCACCGAGGCTCGTGAGGTACCGCTGATCAAGCCGCGGCGAGCGACCAGCGATGCGGAAGCAGCGACGCGATGTCGTCGGCACGATGCGTGGGCAGTCGGGTGAGCACGTCTTTCAGGTGGGCGTACGGATCATGGCCGTTAAGCTGCGCCGACCGGATCAGGCTCATGATCGCGGCTGCACGTTGCCCCGCGCGCAGTGAGCCGGCGAACAGCCAGTTCGAGCGGCCAGTCGCCCATGGTCGAATCTGGTTCTCCAGCCAGTTATTGTCGATGGGCACGTGCCCGTCATCGAGATAGCGCGTGAGCGCTTCCCAACGCTTCAGGCTGTAGTCGAGCGCCTTCGCGATCGCCGATCCTTCGGCAACGAGCTTGCGCTGGGTCACCATCCAGGCGTGCAACGCATCGGCAACGGGCCTGGATCGCTGCTGGCGGATGGCCTGTCTTCGATCAGGCTTCAGTTCGGCGACGTCACGCTCGACGTCGTAGAGTGCGCCGAAGTATTTCAGCGCCTGCTCGGCGATCTGGCTCTGGTGGTTGACGTGCAGCTCGTAGAATTTCCGGCGCGCGTGAGCGACACATCCGATTTCCGTGATGCCCAGTTCGAATCCAGCCTTGTAGCCGCCATAGTCATCGCACATGAGCTTGCCACGCCACGCACCCATGAACTTTCGGGCATGTTCGCCGGCACGGCTGCCGGCGAAGTCGTAGACCACGGCCTTCAGATCGGCGAATGGCGTCGTGCTGTACGCCCACAGGTAAGCCCGATGCGTCTTGCCCTTGCCGGGCGACAGCATCTGCACCGGCGTCTCGTCGGCGTGCAGCACGTCGCGCTGCAGGAGCGCTTCGCGAAGCGCATCGACCAGCGGTTGCAGCCGTACGCCGCAGATGCCGACCCACGCGCCGAGCGTCGATTGCGGGATCGCCAGGCCCGCGCGAGCAAAGATGCGTTCCTGCCGATACAGCGGCAGGTGGTCGCCGTATTTGGCAACCAGCACCTGCGCCAACAGCCCGGTGGTCGGGATACCCTTGTCGATGACGTGAGGCGGGACCGGTGCCTGGATCAGGGTCCCGCAGTGCCGACAGGCCCACTTGCCGCGGATATGCCGCTCGACTGTGAACACGCCTGGCGCATAGTCCAGCTTCTCGCTGATGTCTTCGCCCACGCGCTCCCGCTGGCAACCGCACTGGCACGTGGTGTCTTCCGGCTCGTGATGGATGTCCGTACGCGGCAGTTTCGATGGCAAGGGCACACGCTTCGGCTGTTGCCGAGGCTCAGCGGCACGCGTGGCCGGTTGAAGCTGTTCGAGCTCGGCTTCCAGTGCCGCCAGGTCTGCATCGATCGCCTCGTCGAGCAGGCTCATCTGTTCGGTATCAAGCTGCTCGCTGCGTTTGCCGAACTGCAGGCGCTTGAGCACGGAGAGTTCGTGCGTCAGTTGATCGATACGCGTTTGACGGTAGTGCAGTTCACGCTGCGTCTCGCCGACCTGGGTCATCAACTGAGCGGCCAGTGTGCGCAGTTGCTCCGGGCTAAGAGACGGTTTCAAAAAGGGTTCGTGGGTCTGTTAACTTTCGCGGCGAGCTGTTAACCTCAGGCATCTGAACAATCGAGACCGAGGAGATGGCCAAGCCGATCATCGACGACGAATTGTGGATACTGATCGAGCCGTTACTGCCGCCACCGAAGCCGCGGCGCGAGAAGAACCCGGGCCGCCTGCCTGTTTCGAATCGCGCCGCGCTGACGGGCATCCTGTTCGTTCTCAAGACTGGACTGCGCTGGCGCGATCTGCCGGCCGAGATGGGATGTGGCTCGGGCGTGACATGTTGGCGACGACTGCGCGATTGGCAAGCAGCCGGCGTGTGGGATCGCTTGCACGAGCTACTGCTCGCAAAGCTGCGCGCAGCGGACCAGATCGATTTCTCACGAGCCGCTGTCGATTCATCATCGATTCGCGCTGTTGGGGCGGGCCAAAAACTGGGCCAAACCCTACCGATCGTGCGCGACCCGGTTCCAAGCACCACATCGTCACCGACGCCAACGGCACCCCGCTCGCCGCGATCCTGACCGGAGCGAACGTCAACGACGTCACGCAGTTGCTGCCGCTGATCGACGCGATTCCGCCGATTCCGCCGATTCGCGGATTGCGTGGTCACCCATTGCAGAGACCGCGTGTGGTCTACGCCGATCGCGGTTACGACTCCGAGCGACATCGACGCGCGTTGCGCAAGCGCGGTATCGAGCCGGTGATTGCCAAGCGCCGTACCGAACATGGCAGCGGCCTTGGCAAATATCGCTGGGTCGTTGAGCGCACGCATGCCTGGCTGCATCACTTCCGTCGCCTCCGTATTCGTTTCGAGCGCCGTGCTGACATTCACGGCGCGTTCCTCAAACTCGGTTGCTGCCTAATCTGCTGGAATACCCTACAGCGCACCCAGCAGCCTTTATGAAACCGTTTCTAAGGGCATCGAGGTCGGCGGGCAGATTCATACGGCCCAGTCTGCCAGAGCCGGCACCGCCACGGAAGCGAAACTGTTTACGGCACCGACGACGCGTTACACCACGCAGATGACGTGATCGTGCGTCAGGGTCTGCCACGGCAGCCCCGTCACGAGCGCCCGCAACTGTTCGGGATTCAACGCGACGGCGATTGCTTCGTGGCCGTTCGTCCAGACGAACCGGCCCTTGTTCAGGCGACGCGCGGCCAGCCAGATTCCGAAGCCGTCATAGACGAGTACCTTCATGCGCGTCGAATGCTTGTTGGCGAACAGGTAAGCATGGTGAGGGCGCGCTGCGCCGAACACCTTCACCACACGCGCCAGAATCGTATCGGCGCCGGCACGCATATCCAGCGGTTCGGTCGCCAGCCATATCGCGTCGATGCGGATCACCGCAGCCATCCCTGCAACCAGAGCGCACAATCACTGGCCGACGATAACGGCCAACGCACGGTCACCGTCGCCGCACCCCGACGTACCTCGATCTGGATCTCCGTCGCCCCAGATGCAGCCCCGCACGTCTCAAGCTGTAACGGCACAAACTCTGCCGATGGCGCGCTCATCGACTTGCGGGCAGCTTCGGCCGCATCCCGTTCTTCCTGGGCGGCCACCCAGCTTCGCAGCATGTTGGCATTCAGGCGGTAGTGCAGCGCTACCGCCGCGATCGACACGTTTGGCTGCATCGCCGCACGGATCACCTGTGCCTTGAACTCCTTGCTGTGCCGCCGACGTCGCGTCGGTTGCACAACCTCCTGCATCACCTCGGTCTTATCCATCGTGTACATCTGTCCATTAAAAATTTAGATGGACACGATCCTCGCCTTCGCGCCTAACGCGATCAAGATGACTTCCCCGGGTGCTTACGCTGCAATGGCCGGATCCTTCAGTGTGCCGTCTGCCACTCCGGCCATCACCCGGAACACGATCACGACCGTCGACGC
>NZ_LOSU01000062.1:0-18680 GCF_001522185.1 Burkholderia sp. RF2-non_BP3
CGCGCCCAGAAGCCTTCGTAATCCTGCTCGGCTTCGGCGGCCAGCGCGCGGTAGGCCGGCATGCCGGAAATGGTCGCCGCCTTCTCGAGCGCCTCGGGCGGCGCAAACTGACGGGTTTCGTGAAGAACCGATTCAATCGCAGACATCGACTACCCCTTGGTGAACATGAATCCTCTGCATGGCGGCGCGATCGTGCGCGCCGCGTCTTGGCCGGCGCTCGCGCGCCGCTGTCTCCCACTCACCCGCGCGCGGCCCGAAGGCTGCGCGCGATGCTGCGCCGCACCACGTCACAAGACGGTGGATGTACGGCCCGGCGATATCCACGATAAGCGCTCGAACTTACCCGTCACTTACGCGACACCGCCGTTTCGCACGCCGCGCGGCGGCGCCTGCGGTCTGCTTTACGCTGTTACAACCGCGACCCTACAATCCTAACTGAACTCGCCTCCCGGATTCCAGCTTGAATCGCTACGCCCTCTTCCTCATCCTGTCGATGCTGTTTGTCGGCAGCAACGTCGGTATCGGCAAATCCATCGTCGTCTTCGTCCCGGTCGCCATCCTCGCCACGCTGCGCTTCGTGATCGCGATCGCCGTGCTGTGGCCGCTGTTCAGCCCCGTGAAGATGCGTGCCGTCCGGCGCGCGGAATGGCTGAACCTGTTCCTGCAGGCGTTCTTCGGCACCTTCATGTTTACGCTGCTGATGCTCAATGGCGTGCAGCGCACGAGCGCGGTCGCGGCCGGCGTGATCACGAGCACCATCCCGGCGATCGTCGCGCTGTTCGCGTGGCTGATCCTGCGTGAAAAACCGAACGGCCGTGCGCTCGTGTCGATCGCACTCGCGATCGCCGGCGTCGTGACGATCAACCTCGCCAACGGCAGCGCAGGCAGCGCGTCCGCGCACGGCGCCGGCGGCACCTCGGCCGGCTCGCTGACCGGCAACCTGCTGATCCTCGGCGCCGTGTGCTGCGAATCGATCTACGTGATCCTGTCGCGCCGGCTCACGCAGACACTCGCGCCGATCGACATCTGCGCATACACGCATCTGTTCGGCCTGTGCCTGATGCTGCCGCTCGGCGCGACGGCGTTGTGGCATTTCGATTACGCGAGCGTGCCGGCCGGTACGTGGGCGCTCGTCGTCTGGTACGGGCTGTCGGCCAGCATCTTCTCGTTCTGGCTGTGGATGAAAGGTATCCGGCACGTGCCGGGCAGCCTCGCCGGCGTGTTCAGCGCAGTGCTGCCGGTCGCGGCCGCCGCGTACGGCATCGCGTTCCTCGGCGAACGCCCGACGCTCGCGCACGGCATCGCGCTCGCATGCGTCGTCAGCGGCATCGTGCTCGCGAGCCTGCGCGTGAAGCGCGTGCCGGCGGCCGCGTCCTGATCCGTCCCCGGCACCCCGGCGCGTCGCTGCAGTCGCGCCGGCCGACGCGTTACAATAGCGCGCCTTTTCAAGATTACCCCCGATACCTGCGCCCAGCGCCCGACCCTCCACCATGTCTGCCCCGCATTCGCCCGGCTCCAACCGTCGTCCCCTGCGCCCGCTGCCCGCGCTGATCTTCATGAGCCGCTGGCTCCAGGTTCCGCTTTATCTGGGCCTGATCGTCGCGCAGGCCATCTATGTGTTCCTGTTCCTGAAGGAAGTCTGGCACCTGCTGTCGCACGCGACGAGCCTGGACGAGATCAGCGTGATGCTCGCGGTGCTCGGCCTGATCGACGTCGTGATGATCTCGAACCTGCTGATCATGGTGATCGTCGGCGGCTACGAGACGTTCGTGTCGCGCCTCGGCATCGAGGGCCATCCCGACGAGCCCGAGTGGCTCGACCACGTGAACGCGGGCGTGCTGAAGGTCAAGCTGTCGATGGCGCTGATCAGCATTTCGTCGATCCACCTGCTGAAGACCTTCATCAACCCCGACCAGCACACGACGCACGCGATCATGTGGCAGGTGATCATCCACGTGTCGTTCCTCGTGTCGGCGCTCGTGATGGCGTGGGTCGACCGCCTGACGACCCACACGCACCCGGCCCATTTCCACGAGACGCATGCGCCCACCCCGGCCGTGTCCCGCAAATCGGTCGAAGCCGCCGCCAACGCATAAACGTATTCCCCTCAGTCCTCACAGAGTCTCAGCCATGACCGTCATCAAACAGGAAGACCTGATCCAGAGCATCGCGGATTCGCTGCAGTACATCAGCTACTACCACCCGCTCGACTACATCCAGGCCCTCGGCCGCGCGTACGAGCTGGAAGAGAGCCCGGCCGCGAAGGACGCGATCGCGCAGATCCTCACGAACAGCCGCATGTGCGCGGAAGGCAAGCGCCCGATCTGCCAGGACACCGGCATCGTCACGATCTTCGTGAAGGTCGGCATGGACGTGCGCTGGGACGGCGCGACGATGGGTCTCACCGACATGATCAACGAAGGCGTGCGCCGCGGTTACACGCACCCGGACAACGTGCTGCGCGCATCGATCGTCAATCCGCCGGAAGGCGCCCGCAAGAACACGAAGGACAACACGCCGGCCGTGATCCACTACGAGATCGTGCCGGGCGACAAGGTCGACGTGCAGGTCGCGGCGAAGGGCGGCGGCTCGGAGAACAAGTCGAAGTTCGTGATGCTGAACCCGTCCGACTCGATCGTCGACTGGGTGCTGAAGACGGTCCCGACGATGGGCGCGGGCTGGTGCCCGCCGGGCATGCTCGGGATCGGCATCGGCGGCACCGCCGAAAAGGCGATGCTGATGGCGAAGGAATCGCTGATGGAGCCGATCGACATCCAGGAAATCATCGCGCGCGGCCCGAAGGACTGGGTCGAGGAACTGCGCGTCGAGCTGCACGAGAAGGTCAACGCGCTCGGCATCGGCGCGCAGGGCCTCGGCGGCCTCGCGACCGTGCTCGACGTGAAGATCATGGCCGCACCGACGCATGCGGCGTCGAAGCCGGTCGCACTGATCCCGAACTGCGCGGCCACGCGCCACGCGCACTTCGTGCTCGACGGCTCGGGCCCCGCGAAGCTCGAGGCGCCGTCGCTCGACGCGTGGCCGAAGGTTCAGTGGGAACCGAACACGGAAACGAGCAAGCGCGTCGACCTGAACACGCTGACGCCGGAAGAAGTCGCGAGCTGGACGCCGGGCCAGACGCTGCTGCTGTCGGGCAAGATGCTCACGGGCCGCGACGCCGCGCACAAGCGTATCGCCGACATGCTCGCGAAGGGCGAGAAGCTGCCGGTCGACTTCACGAACCGCGTGATCTACTACGTCGGCCCGGTCGATCCGGTGCGTGACGAAGTGGTCGGCCCGGCAGGCCCGACGACGGCCACGCGGATGGACAAGTTCACCGAGACGATGCTTGCCCAGACGGGTCTGATCTCGATGGTCGGCAAGGCCGAGCGCGGCCCGGTCGCGATCGACGCGATCAAGAAGCACAAGGCGGCGTATCTGATGGCGGTCGGCGGTGCGGCTTACCTCGTGTCGAAGGCGATCCGCGGCGCGAAGGTGCTCGCATTCGAAGACCTCGGCATGGAAGCGATCTACGAGTTCGACGTGCAGGACATGCCGGTGACGGTGGCGGTCGATTCGTCGGGCACGTCGGTGCACCAGACCGGTCCGAAGGAGTGGCAGGCGAAGATCGGCAAGATCCCGGTCGCAACCGCTTAAGCGCGCTCACGAAAGGCCGGACGGATGTCCGGCCTTTTTACTTCTCATTCTCGTTATCGCGCGCGGCCCGCTATCCGGGGCCGATTCTCATTACACGCAAAAGGCAGGCCCGACAAGGCTTCGAGGCTTGGCTTTTCCCGTTCGAGCGATTATCGTTCGGTTTCTGAAGCCCTACTGAACAAGGAACAGCCATGCAAGGCGACAAGAAAGTCATCGAATACCTGAACGCCCAACTGAAGAACGAACTCACGGCGATCAACCAATACTTCCTGCATGCGCGCATGTACAAGCACTGGGGCCTCGAAAAGCTCGGCAAGCACGAATACGACGAATCGATCGGCGAAATGAAGCATGCCGACTGGCTGATCGAGCGCGTGTTCATGCTCGACGGCCTGCCGAACCTGCAGGACCTGCACAAGCTGCTGATCGGCGAGGAAACCGAAGAGATCCTGAAGTGCGACCTGAAGCTCGAGCAGATCTCGCAGTCCACGTGCAAGGAAGCGATCGCTTACTGCGAATCGGTACGTGACTACGTGTCGCGCGAGATCTTCGAAAAGATCCTCGACGACACCGAAGAGCACATCGACTGGCTGGAAACGCAGATCGACCTGATCGGCAAGGTCGGCCTGCAGAACTACCAGCAGACGATGATGGGTTCGCCCGAGTAATCGCCACGCCCGCCACACTAGCCACGATCGCCACCTCGCCTTCCGCATGACGACGACGAACCCGCCAGCCGCTTCCGCGGTCCGCCCCGCCGCCCCCGTCGGCATCTTCGATTCGGGGCTCGGCGGCCTGTCGGTGCTGCGTGCCGCGCGCGCGCACCTGCCCGGCGAGTCGTTCGTCTATGTCGCCGATTCGCACCATGCACCGTATGGTCCACGCGACGAGGCATTCATTACGGAGCGCACGCTGGCCATCGGCGAGTGGCTCGCCCGCGAAGGCGCGAAAGCGCTCGTGATCGCGTGCAACACCGCGACGGCGCGCGCGATCGCGGCCATCCGCGAGCGCCTGTCGATACCGCTCGTCGGCGTCGAGCCGGGCATCAAGCCGGCCGCCGCGCTGTCCGCGACCGGCGTCGCGGGCGTGCTCGCCACGCAATCGACGCTGAACAGCCCGCGCTTCCAGGCACTGCTCGACCGCTACGGCGCCGGCCGCCGCTTCATCTGCCAGCCCGGCCACGGGCTCGTCGAAGCGATCGAACGCGGCGACACGAACTCACCCGCGTTGCGCGCGCTGCTCGCGCGTTACCTGCAGCCGATGCTCGACGACGGCGCCGATACGCTGGTGCTCGGCTGCACGCATTACCCGTTCTTGACGGAAACGATCCGTGACCTTGTCGGCGACCGGCTGACGATCGTCGATACGAGCGATGCCATCGCCCGGCAACTCACGCGGGTGCTCGACGAACGCGGCCTGCGCGCGCCGGCCGGCACGCATGCCGCGCCGCCACGCTTCTGCTCGACGAGCGACGGCCTGCAATTGCGCGCCCTCGCATCGTCGCTGCTCGGCATCGACGAGCCGGTCGAATCCGTCACCATTTCCTCGCCGAACGCGCGCGCCTGCGCGACCGTCTGACGCGGGCCGGCCCGCCGCCGGTTCGCTCTCTCCCGCTCCGCTTCCTGGTTCAAGGGTCCGATGACCTTAAAAAAAGCCGAACCAGGCTTGTCAACGTCCGCAAATTTAATGATAATAATTCGCATTAACGTTAGCTATCGCAACTCATCATGATCGTCTGCGTGTGCAAGTCTGTTTCCGACCGCAAGATTCGCGCGTCCCTCGCCGAGGGCCTGAGTTCTTTCGATGAACTCCAGTTCGAGCTCGGCGTGGCCACCTGCTGCGGCAAGTGCGAGGAGTCCGTCCGCGACCTCATGGCCGAGCAAGGCGTCTGCGCGAGCCGGTGCGGCGTCGAGCATCACGCTCATCCGATTCCGGTGACGTTCTACGACCGCAAGGCCGCCTGAGCGGCGCCGAGCGTACCCGTGCGGCTGCGGCCGCATTTGATGTCCGACCGTCAGCAAGCCACCTTCCGCGCGAGCCAGCGGCTTACCTGCCAAGGAGCCTGTCATGGAATTGCTGATCGGATTTGTGACCACCGTGTGCATCTCGCTGCTGATCTTCCGCAAGTAATACCGATTCACCCGCCGCGCCCCGGGTGCGACGTCGTTCTTTCAAGCTAACATGCAGGCTTCGCAATCCGCTCCTGCCGGCGTCCTGCCGGCTGCCCCACGTATGAATCCCCGGGTCATCACCGTCGCGGTCGGTGTGCTTGCCGCACATGCGATCATGCTGACGGCCGCGTGGCTCCATCGCAACACGCCGCCGCCGAAGGCGGTCGAAGTCCAGTCGATCACCGCGCAGCTGATCCCGCCCGCGCCGGCCGCTCAGCCGGTCGCGGTCGAATCGGTTGCGCAACCCGCGCCACCGAAGCCCACGCCGCGCGTCAAGCCGAAGGTCGAACCGAAACCGGTACAGAAAGCAGTCAAGCCGACGCCTCAGCCGGTCGCACAATCGCCGTCTCCGACGCCCGCCCCGGCAGCCGATCCGTCACCCGCGCCCACCGCACCCGCCGCCGCCCCCGCCGCGCCGGCGGCCACGCCCGGTCCGGCCCGTGAGACGATGCAAGTCAGCGCGCCGAAGAACGTATCGGCGCTCAAGTGCAGCTTCGTGAAGCCCACCTATCCGTCGATGTCGCGTCGCCGCGGCGAAACGGGCACGGCCTATGTTCACTTCGTCATCGGCTTGACGGGCAAGATCGAAAGTGTCGAGTTGCAAAAGAGCAGCGGCTACCCGCGCCTCGACGAGGCAGCGCTGGATGCGACACGCGCCAGCACCTGCCCGCCATACCTCGAGAACGGGCAAGCGATCCGCGCCGCCCATACGCTGCCCTTCAACTTCACGCTCGACGATTAACCCGCCTCATTCGAAAGATTCAAAGGAAACAAAAATGCAAAGCTACGGTATCGCGCACGTCTGGGCGCAAGGTGATTTCGTCACGCGCGCCATCGCGATCACGCTGCTCGTGATGTCGGTCCTGTCGTGGATCGTGATCATCGTCAAGGGCTGGAACGTGGTTCGCCTGAACCGTCTCACGAAGAATGCCGAGCAGGCGTTCTGGCATTCGGACGATTTCGACGACGGCATCAAGAAGCTCGGTCTCGCCGCATCGACGCCGAGCGACAACCCGTTCCTCGCGCTCGCGCTGTCCGGCAAGGAAGCCGCCGATCACCACCATCAGACGCAACCGCACCTGCACGACCGCATGGACGTGTCGGACTGGGTCACGCGCTGCCTGAAGGACACGATGGACGAAGGCATCTCGCGCATGCAGGCCGGTCTCGCGATCCTCGCGTCGATCGGCAGCACGGCGCCGTTCGTCGGCCTGTTCGGCACGGTCTGGGGCATCTACCACGCGCTGCTCGCGATCGGCGCAACCGGCCAGACGTCGATCGACCAGGTCGCGGGCCCGGTCGGCGAGTCTCTGATCATGACGGCCTTCGGCCTGTTCGTCGCGATTCCCGCCGTGCTCGGCTACAACGCACTGACCCGTGCGAACAAGGGTGTCGTCAGCAAGCTGCGCCGCTTCGCGCACGGCCTGCACGCATACTTCGTGACGGGTGCGCGCCTCGCGTCGTCGTCGGCCCGCGACGGCCTGCGACTTGCTTCGCGCGCCAGCTGAGACGGGGTGAACCATGGCAATGAACACCGGCTTCAGCGATGACGACGACGATGGCGTGATGAGCGAGATCAACATGACGCCGCTCGTCGACGTCATGCTCGTACTCCTGATCATTTTCCTCGTGACGATCCCGGCGATGCAGCACGCGGTGAAGATCGACCTGCCGCACGCGAGCAGCCAGCCCGTCGACGAAAAGCCGCAGACGGTCGACGTCGCGATCCAGGGCAACGGCACGATCCTGTGGAACGACCAGACGGTCACGCGCGAGCAGTTGCAGGCGCACATCGCGGAAGCGGCACAGCATCAGCCGCAACCGGAGTTGCACCTGCGTGCCGACCGCAAGGTTGCGTATGAGCGTGTGGCCGAAGTGATGTCCGATGCACAGGCCGGCGGCCTGACGAAGCTCGGCTTCGTGACGGAGCCGACTGCGAAGGCGAAGTAACGCACGCGCGGCTGTCTCGCCGCCCGCACCTCGCCGCCCGCGCACAAAGTAAAAGGCCTTCATCGCCAGATGAAGGCCTTTTTTCATGCGCACGCGGGCGCCTTCGGGCGGCGGGCTCTTCGGCGGTATCGGTTGCGCCTCGAGCAACGCAAATGCGGCTACCGTGGTCTGCACGGACTGCGCGTTCTGCCCTATCTGGCTCGCAACATATGCGGCCACCTGATTCCGCTCAGAACTTCCTTCGCGAAATGGGATTTCAATATAGGCCTGCCCGCGTATGCATTCAAGGTCCCGGCGATTGAAACTTGCGATTGCCGGCGGCGCTTCAATGACAAAACAAATTTGCCACGACGCGCATCTTGCATTCAGGTGGCCGAAGCATCGGCCGCCGTCGCGTCCTGCTTCGCGCGCTCAGGGCACCCCGGCTGCTTGTATTCGCCGTGGTCGAGCTTCTCGACCAGATAGTCGACGAACGCGCGCACCGCGGGCGGCATGCCCTGCCGCGACACGAACACCGCATAGAGTTGCGGCACCGGCAGCGTCCAGCCGGGCATCACCGGCGACAACTGCCCCGCACGCAACGCATTGCCGTACATCATCTCGGGCAGCGCCGCGATGCCGAGGCCGTCGAGCACGGCCTCGCGGATCGTCATCAGATCGGCCGTCACGAGCCGCGGATCGTGCTCGTGCAAGTGCCGCGTGCCGTCCGGCGCGATCAGGTTGAACACGTGCCGTCCGTCGACGCTCGGCGTATCGAGCGTCTCGAAGTGCGCCAGATCGTCCGGCACGAGCGGCGGCGCATTCTGGTTCAGCAGGCTCGGCGCGCCGACCAGCATCTGCTCGGTCCGCCACAGCGGCCGTACCACGATGTTCGCGTTCTGCGGCGGCTCCGAGCGCACGCGCAACGCAACGTCGACCGAATCCTCGAACAGGTCGATCACGCGATTCGTCACACGGATGTGCACCTTCACCTCGGGATAGCGGTGGAGGAATTCGGGGAGGATGCGCGACAGCATCGTCTGCGACAACGTCACCGGGACGCTCACGCGCACCGAGCCGCGCGGCGATGCGCGCAACTGCTGCACGGCGTTCATCGCGGCCTGGGCTTCGGCGAGCATCGCCTGGCAATGCTGGTAGAACAGCTCCCCCGCCTCGGTCAGCGCGAGCTTGCGCGTCGAGCGCTGCAGCAGGCGCACGCCGAGCGCCGCCTCGAGTTCGGTCAGGCGCCGCGACAGGCGCGATTTCGAGATACCGAGCACGCGTTCCGCAGCCGAGAAACCGCCGTGTTCGACGACCTGCGAAAAGTACATGAGGTCGTTCAGGTTGTGTGCATCGATGTTCATGTCATCGTTCCAATTTCAGAACAATCCATTGCGAACCGCCGCAAATCGGACCGTAAAACGCCCAATATAATAGCGCTATGTTTCAAAAATGACGCTATTCCGATGATACCGAGGGCTTCTGCATGACGACCGCTCGCTCGCTTGACCGCACGTACCCCGCGCTTCGCACGACCGAAGGCGGCGGCTTCGTGGTTCACCGCCCGTTCCCGACCCGGCTGTTGATGGATTTCGATCCGTTCCTGCTGCTCGACGAAATGGGCCCCGTCGACTATGCCCCTGGCGAAGCCAAGGGTGCGCCCGACCATCCGCATCGCGGCTTCGAGACCGTCACCTATGTGCTCGACGGGCGCTTTCGCCATCGCGACTCGGCCGGCCATGCCGGCACGCTCGGCCCCGGCGACGTGCAGTGGATGACGGCCGGCGCGGGCGTCGTGCACAGCGAAATGCCGGATCCCGCGTTCGCACAGGCTGGCGGACGTTCGCACGGCTTTCAACTGTGGGTCAACCTGCCGCGGCGCGACAAGCTGATCGCACCGCGCTACCAGGAGATCCCGGCCGCCCGCATCCCGACCGCGACGTCACCCGACGGGCGGGCGCAGGTCCGCGTGATCGCCGGCGAAGCGTTTGGGGTGCGCGCGGCGATCGAGACGCGCACGCCGATCCTCTACCAGCATTTCACGCTGCAACCGGGCGCAACGGTCACCCAGCCGGTGCCGGCAGGTTATCGCGTGTTCGCCTATCCGCTCGACGGAGCCGGCCGCTACGGGCCCGACAGGCAGCAAGTCGACGCACGGCAGATGATCGTCTACGGTGACGATGGCGACGCGGTGACGTTCGAGGCCGGCGATACGCCGCTCGAGCTGCTGCTGATCGGTGGCGTACCGCTCAACGAGCCGATCGTCCGCTATGGCCCGTTCGTGATGAATACCGAGGAAGAGATCCGGCAGGCCGTCGTCGACTACCAGACCGGCCGCATGGGCTGCATCGACGCATGACGTCCGAATGGGGCCGCAGGGGCCGCGAAACCGCGCGTTTTGCGTCACAATAACTTCTTGAACCATGTGGCCGCCCGCCACCAGAAGGAACCCGTCCCCTTGAACTTCGAACATCTGATCCAGATCAACTCCGACGATCCGGCCGTGCCGTCCCTCACCCGCGACCAGCTCTGGGAAGGCCTCGTGCTGCGCGCCGAACAGCCGCAGCTGTTCGTGATCGGCCTCGACAGCTGTGTCGTCCATGAACGGACGGACACCACGCTCGAACGCGAGCTGCACTACGGGCATGCAACCGTGCGCGACCGCGTGACGTTCACCCCGAACCAGCAAGTGCGCTACGACATCCATGCGGCCGGCGGCGAAATCGGCGGCTCGCTGACGATGACGATCGAGGAACGCGACGACCACGAGTTGTTCCTTCGCTTCGAGTACCACACGACGCTGACCGTGACGGACGACAGCGAGGAAGCACGCCAGACGCACGGCATCGTCAAGGAAGCGTATCGCACGTCGGACATCGACACGGTGCGCCTGATCCGCGAATACGCACAGGGACGCAAGGACCCCGACCCGCTCCACTGACATCGGCGGCGGCCTGCAGGCCGCCCCTTTGATTCAAGCTATCGAATTTGTCATACCGATCGATAAAGAGTTTTTGTAAATGGGAATAGTTATCATTTAGAATTCATTCCATCGTATCGACAGTCACCGATCAACCGAATGACCGACACCACGCGCCCGACCACGCTGACCTTGCGCCGCACGACCGGCACCGCAAGCGCCAACCGTCAGAAGACGGCAGCGGTCACGACGCCGGCGAAACCTGCCGGCAGCCGCGATGCCGGCACCCGGACCCTCAGCAGCGATGCGCTGCTGCAAGGCCACAGCCACATCAGCATCGCGCATAACGGAGAGACCTATCAGTTGCGTGCCACGCGGCTCGGCAAGCTGATCCTGACGAAGTAACGACAGAGTATTGTGGGGACCACCTCCCTGAGAGGTGTTGGGCAGTAGCCAGCGTAACGGCTTGCACGCGAGATCTAGACCCCTTCGTGCAAACACACTCAAGCAGCCGTTGCAGCAAGCCAAGCCACTTTTTTGGTTCTCGCACAAGGAAGAAAAAAGCGACACGTCCTTCGACGTGTCGCTTTTTTGTTGGTGCGTCTGGATGCAAAGAGAAAGACATCGCGGCTGTCGGCACTTCACCTTCAGCGTCGGCGGGTTCCGGTGCCCGACGGCGAAATACGCTCGCCTGCTGCTCCGGAGCCCGGCCACAAGGCCGTCAAGACCGCGTCAGAAACCCCAGAACATCAACCACCATGCGCTGTCGACCACGGCCAGGCCTGCCGCGAACCACGCGAATGCCGCCAGGCGACGCGGCCACGCCGCATAGCGCCCCGTCACCTTCCATGCGAGCCAGGCGCTCCATGCGTTCGCGCCGACCAGAATCGCGATGCGAACGTCGGTCGCCCAGCCGAGCGGCACGTGCTCGGCCCGCAGCAGCGACAGCGTCGTCGCCGACAGCCCGAGGAATACGCCGGCTCCCGCGATCGGGATCAGCGCCTGTGCGAGATGATGGAGACGCACGCGGTCGAAACGGCCGAGCATCAGCGTCGCACCGGCCAGCAGCACGAGCAGCGCGGTGCCATACACGAGCCCCGTGCCGACGATGTAGCTGACGATCAGCCCGCCGTCGAGCCACGAGAACACGTCGTTGCGATCGGGATAGTGCGTGAGCAGGAACCACGGTGCATTCGTCTCGAGCGGCCACGTGATGTCGCGATCGATGAGCCAGCCCGCGAGCCATTGCTTGATCTGCACGAACCACGGGCTGACGGTCCAGTGGAACGCACCGATCGCGACGCCGAGCAGGCCGTACAGGATCAGCGCCGTGTCCCACGGATTCGCCTGCTGCGCGCCGAGGCTCACGACCTCGTCGGACGGCGAGCGCCACGACAGCGCGATTGCGTCGCGGTGCCCGCTGCAACGGCCGCACATATGGCATGCGGCGGCGCCCTTCATGTTGCGCAACGGCACGAGCGGCGCGCAATTGATCGGAATCACGCGATGCCCGTGCTCGCCGTTCTTGTACGAGTGACGCCAGGCATCCTCATCGACCTTGTAGCGCATCGGCGCGAGCCGCGCGAGCAGTCCGAACACACCGTTGACCGGGCACAGGTACTTGCACCACACGCGCTTCTCGCGGCCGTACAGCACGCCGATCACGATCGCGCCGACGGTCGAGCCGCCGAGCACGAACAGCACCGCGAGCGGGTACTGATACACGCTCACCATCTGCCCGTAGATCGTCGTGAGCCCGAATGCGACGAACGGCCAACCGCCCCACCGCATCCAGCGCGGAATCGCGCCGCCGCGGCCGAACTTGCTCGCATATTCGGTCAGCGCACCTTCCGGGCACAGCACGCCGCACCAGACGCGGCCGAGCATCACCATCGACAGCAGCACGAACGGCCACCAGATGCCCCAGAACACGAACTGCGCGATCAGCGTGAGATTGCTCCACAGATGCGCGGAATCGTCCGGCAGCGGCAATACCGCGGGCACGATGATCAGGAACGCGTAGACGGCGACGACGACCCACTGGATGCCGCGGATCACCGCGCCGTGGCGCTGCATCCACTGACCGGCCTGCGCGAGCCAGCCCGGCTTGGCTGCGGCAACAACACTCATGCCGCGCGACCTGCAGGGACGACCGGACGTCGGCTCGCGCGCTTCATCAGCAGCCAGACCACCGCCCAGTACACCGCATAGGCGATCAGGTTGGTCAGCGCCGGGTGCGCGCGGTAGCCCGTCAGCGTCGCGACGAGCGAACCGAATGTGCCGGAGTCGTCGAGAATCGACGACGTATCCCACACCTGCGAAATGCCGAGCGGCAGGATTTCCTTGTCGATCAGCTTGTCGACACCGGTCTGGAACAGGCCTGCACCGAGGAACAGCAGCATCACTTCGGTGACACGGAAGAAATGCCGCCACGAGAAGTACTTGCCGCCGAGCTGCAGCAGATAGAACGTGAGGAACGCAAGGCCCAGGCCGATCACGACCGCGAGCATCTGGCTGGCGTCCACGTGCCCCGACTGACCGAAACCGAGGCCGTACAGGAAAATAACCGTCTCGCTGCCTTCGCGAGCGATCGCGAGCGCGACCAGCACGGCGACGCCCCACCAGTTCGAATCGCGCGTGCTCTGCTGCAGCGACTGCTCCATGTCACGTTTCAGCGTGCGGCCGTGCCGGCGCATCCACAGCACCATCTGCACGATCAGCACGCACGCGATCAGCACCATCGCCGTCTGGAAATAGTCCTGCGCGTCGCCGGACAGCACTTCGGTGAAGCCGACGAGCGCGGCACCGAGACCGACCGCCATCAGCAGGCCGACCGCCACGCCCGTCCACAGAAACGGCAGGCCGCGGCGCGCGTCGTCGTCGCCGTTCTTCAGCCATGCATAGAGGATGCCGACGACGAGCAGCGCTTCGACGCTCTCCCGCCAGACGATGAACAAGATCTGACCCATTGAATCCTCCTGACGCGCGGGGCAAGACACGCGTACGCCCGCACGCAGATAAAACGCATTACTTCGCGACGATCACGCCCTGCGCCTGCTGGTGGAAATCGTCGAAAAACTTGTATTCGCCCGGCGACAGCGGGGCGACGACCACGAATGAATCGGCGCCCGGCGCGAGCACCTTCTCCTTGCGCAACTGCACGCTCTCGAATTCGGCGGCGCCCTTGCCGGTATTCCTGATCTCGATCTTGAAGCGCTGGCCGGCCGGCACTTCGATGCGGGCGGGGTTCAGCTTGCCGTCCGTCATTTCGAGCTTGAACGTCGGCAGATCGGCGGCATGCGCCGCGCCGGCGAGCCACAGCGCGGCGGCTGCGGCGACGATTTTCTGGGGAAATTTCATTCTGGGTTCTCTGCGCCGACGGCGCGCCGAAGCGCGCCGTCCGTGATGCCACCAATCAGTACCCGCCCTTCTTGCCGATGCCGGCGAACGGGAAGTCGTATTCGAGGGTGATGGGCTTGAACCATGCGCCCACGCCCGTTTCCTTGTCGACGTGACGGCCGAACGCCATGTGGCCCGACTGCATCGGCGGCTTGACGGTCATCGTCAGGTGATACTTGCCCGGGCCAGCCAGCTTCACGTTGTCGCCATAGTGCGGGCCGTCGCTCGCGACCATGCCCATCAGGTCGCCTTCGGCCTTCCACTTCGTGTCGCCCTGCTTCGTCAGCTTGTACGTGACCTGCAGGTAAGGCATCCAGTCGCCTTCCGCGAAACCCGTCGGGTTGTTCTTGACCGCGTGGATGTCCGCCTCAAGGTGGATATCGGAATCCGACGCCTTGCGCATCATCCCTTCCGGATCCATCGTGATCGGCTGCAGGTACACCGCGCCGATTTCCATGCCGCCCTGGATCTGCTGCTTGCCGATCGGATATTCGGCCGCCGAAGCCGACATCGCGGCAAGCGCCGCCGCTACCGCAACCGACGTGCGGATGAACGAAGAACCCAACATGGACACTCCTTGTTATTTGTCTGGTGACTTGCGCGCCGCCCGTCCGGGCCGCGTGCTGGAAACACTAACGCAACGAATAACGTTAATGCGAACTATTCTCAATACTTGTGGAGTTTAGCACCGAACCGGCTTCGGAACAAACGAGACACCGTGTAAACCCCTGATCCGACAAGGCTTACAACGGTGTTACCGGAAGATTTCAGTGACGTTTGGAAAGATTTACCGGACGCCGTTGACGTGGTCGCCCACGTTCGCGCCGAACACGCGCTCACGCAGCAGCGCAAGCTGGTCGCGCGTGGCCGCGGCTTTTTCGAACTCGAGGTTCTTCGCGTAGTCGGCCATCTGCTTCTCGAGACGCTTGATCTCTTTCGCGATCTGCTTTTCCGACATGTCCTCGAACTTCGCGCGCTGCTGTGCTTCCTTCAGCTCGGCGCGCGCGTCGTCGGCGTTGTACACGCCGTCGATGATGTCCTTGATGCGCTTCACGACGCCGCGCGGCGTGATCCCCATCTTCTCGTTGTGCGCGATCTGCTTCGCGCGACGCCGCTCGGTCTCGCCGATCGCGCGCTTCATCGACTCGGTCATGTTGTCGGCATAGAGGATCGCCTTGCCGTTCACGTTGCGCGCCGCGCGGCCGATCGTCTGGATCAGCGAGCGCTCGGCGCGCAGGAAGCCTTCCTTGTCCGCGTCGAGAATCGCGACGAGCGACACCTCCGGAATGTCGAGGCCTTCACGCAGCAGGTTGATCCCGACCAGCACGTCGAACGTGCCGAGCCGCAGGTCGCGGATGATCTCGACCCGCTCCACCGTATCGATGTCGCTGTGCAGGTAGCGGACCTTGACGCCGTGGTCGGCCAGGAACTCGGTGAGCTGCTCGGCCATCCGCTTCGTCAGCACGGTGATCAGCACGCGCTCGCCGGCGTTCACGCGCGCGTTGATTTCGGTCAGCACGTCGTCGACCTGCGAGCTTGCCGGGCGCACTTCGATTTCCGGATCGACGAGCCCGGTCGGCCGCACCACCTGCTCGGCGACCTGCCCCGTCACGCGCTGCTCGTAGTCGGCCGGCGTCGCCGACACGAACACCACCTGGCGCATCTTGCGTTCGAACTCCGGGAACTTGAGCGGCCGGTTGTCCAGCGCCGACGGCAGCCGGAAGCCATAGTTGACGAGGTTTTCCTTGCGCGCGCGGTCGCCGTTGTACATGCCGTTCAACTGGCCGATCAGCACGTGCGATTCGTCGAGCAGCATCAGCGCGTCGGGCGGCAGGTAGTCGACGAGCGTCGGCGGCGGCTCGCCGGGCGCGGCGCCCGAGAAGTGCCGCGAGTAGTTCTCGATGCCCTTGCAGAAGCCGAGCTCCTGCAGCATCTCGAGGTCGAAGCGCGTGCGCTGCTCGAGGCGCTGCGCCTCGACGAGCTTGCCGTCGCGGTGGAAGAACTCGAGGCGCTCGCGCAATTCGTCCTTGATCGTCTCGACCGCCCGCATCACGGTGTCGCGCGGCGTCACGTAGTGCGACGACGGATACACGGTGAAGCGCGGGATCTTCTGGCGCACGCGCCCGGTCAGCGGGTCGAACAGCTGCAGCGTCTCGACTTCGTCGTCGAACAGCTCGACGCGCACGGCCAACTCCGCGTGCTCGGCCGGGAAGATGTCGATCGTGTCGCCGCGCACGCGGAACGTGCCGCGCTGGAAGTCCTGTTCGTTGCGCGAATACTGCATCGCGATCAGCCGCGCGATCACGTCGCGCTGGCCGAGCTTGTCGCCGGTGCGCAGCGTCAGGATCATCTGGTGATATTCGGACGGGTTGCCGATACCGTAGATCGCCGACACCGTCGCGACGATCACCACGTCGCGGCGCTCCATCAGGCTCTTCGTCGCCGACAGCCGCATCTGCTCGATGTGCTCGTTGATCGACGAATCCTTCTCGATGAACAGGTCGCGCTGCGGCACGTACGCTTCCGGCTGGTAATAGTCGTAGTACGACACGAAGTACTCGACCGCGTTGCGCGGGAAGAACTCGCGGAATTCCGAGTAGAGCTGCGCCGCGAGCGTCTTGTTCGGCGCGAACACGATTGCCGGGCGGCCGAGCCGCGCGATCGTGTTGGCCATCGTGAAGGTCTTGCCCGAACCGGTCACGCCGAGCAGCGTCTGGAATGCGAGGCCGTCGCCGACACCTTCGACGAGCGTTTCGATCGCGGTCGGCTGGTCGCCTGCGGGCGGATACGGTTGGTACAACTGGAACGGCGACCCTTCGAAGGTCACGAATTTCGATTCGTCGAGCGCGTCGCCGACTTCGGCGTGATGTTCGGACATGGAGTGCGGCCGGAGCGAGGGCAAAAAAACTATTCTAGCGCTTCGCGGCGTTGCGAACCGCTGACGGCTCCTGACGCGCGACAACCGCCCGAAATCGCAATTCGCCGTGCGATCGCCGCCTTCGGCAGCGTGAATTCGCTACAATGTCAGGCTGCTGCGCTTTCCGGCGCCGTGCCCGTTGGCGCGCGGTCTGCTGCGCCCGCCCCGCCGGCTGAAAGCCTGACCCTCTTTTCACTACTGCCGAATCATCATGTCGCTCTTCTCCGCTGTCCAGCTTGCTCCCCGCGACCCGATCCTGGGCCTGAACGAAGCCTTCAACGCCGATACGCGTCCGACCAAGGTCAACCTCGGCGTCGGTGTGTACACGAACGAAGAAGGCAAGATTCCGCTGCTGCGCGCCGTTCGCGAAGCGGAAAAGGCGCGTGTCGACGCCGGCCTGCCGCGCGGCTACCTGCCGATCGACGGGATCGCCGCGTACGACGCAGCGGTGCAGAAGCTGCTGCTCGGCAACGATTCGCCGCTGATCGCCGCGGGCCGCGTGGTCACGGCGCAAGCACTGGGCGGCACGGGCGCACTGAAGATCGGCGCCGATTTCCTGCGCACCGTGAACCCGAACGCGAAGGTCGCGATCAGCGATCCGAGCTGGGAAAACCACCGCGCACTGTTCGAAGCGGCCGGCTTCGAAGTCGTCGCATACCCGTACTACGACGCCGCCACCAACGGCGTGAACTTCGAAGGCATGCTGTCGGCGCTGAACGGCTATGCGGCGGGCACGATCGTCGTGCTGCACGCATGCTGCCACAACCCGACCGGCGTCGATCTGACCGAAGCGCAATGGCAGCAGGTCGTCGAGGTCGTCAAGGCGCGCAACCTCGTGCCGTTCCTCGACATGGCCTACCAGGGCTTCGGCGAGAACATCGAGGCCGATGCTGCCGCGGTGCGTCTGTTTGCCGCTGCCGACCTGAATGCGTTCGTGTCGTCGTCGTTCTCGAAGTCGTTCTCGCTGTACGGCGAGCGCGTCGGCGCGCTGTCGATCATCACGTCGAGCAAGGAAGAAGCGACGCGCGTGCTGTCGCAACTGAAGCGCGTGATCCGCACGAACTACTCGAACCCGCCGACCCATGGCGGCGCCGTCGTCGCGGCCGTGCTCGCGTCGCCGGAACTGCACGCTTCGTGGGTGCAGGAACTCGGCGAAATGCGCGATCGCATCCGCGCGATGCGCAACGGCCTCGTCGAGCGCCTGAAGGCGAGCGGCGTCGATCGCGACTTCAGCTTCATCAACGCGCAGCGCGGGATGTTCTCGTATTCGGGCCTGACCTCGGCGCAAGTCGATCGCCTGCGCGAAGAGTTCGGCATCTACGCGGTCGGCACCGGCCGGATCTGCGTTGCGGCGCTGAACACGCGCAACCTCGATGCGGTCGCCAATGCGGTCGCGGCGGTCCTGAAGTAAGCCGGCGTCGGCGGGCAGCAACCCGCCCTGCCGAAACAGAAAACGCGCTCCAAGGAGCGCGTTTTTTTACGCCGCTTCACTGCTGGCGAATGCTCCCTGCAGCACGAGCGGCGCGGCCGCCCGTACCGAAGAAGACCGTTACCGTTACTGCATGAACCAGCCGTGGCTGACGACGACCGACTGGCCCGTGAGCGCGGCGCTGGGGAACGCCGACAGGAACAGCACCGTCTGCGCGACGTCCTGCACCGTCGTGAACACGCCGTCGACCGTGTTGCCGAG